>JAIYAB010000233.1 GCA_027489275.1 Hyphomicrobiales bacterium | reverse complement strand
GCCCTTGCCGCCGCCGAAGGAATACTTGGCTCCGGCTTCCGTGAGGATCGCTTCGCCGCGGAGGGCGGCGTTGGAGAAGTTGCCGGAGAAGGAGCGGGCCCTGCTGGAGGGCTACTACTTCCAGGGGAAGACCCTGGAGGACGCCGGCGGAGAGATTGGGCAGAGCAAGAGCTGGGCGTCCCGGCTGCACGCCCGGGCGATCGAGCGGTTGAAGGACATCCTGGCGGAGGAGGAGGACTCCCCGCCCGCAACAAGGAGGCAGCAAGATGGCGGGACCACTCACGGGCATCGCGTCACAGGCAACGCAGGGCGTTCAGCAGAAGGCGCTGGAGCACGCCCAGAAGCAGGGCGCCGCGCTGCGCCTGTGCAAGGCCTGCAACGTGGTGGGCAGCCATGCCCATCCCGAGGGCTACGTCGCCTTCCTCGACAATGATGCGGGCGGCATCGAGATCGAGTTCATGCAGGTCTACACGCCCGAGGAACTCGAGAAATACAAGCAGGTGAAGGGAATCTGACGATGGCGGCGGGGGCGAAGGACAAGGCCGGCGCAAAGGCGCCGGCCGGCAAGGCGAAGACGGTGCAGGTCGGCACGGCCAAGGCCGCTCCGGGCAAGGTGGCGCGGGGCGCGATCCCGGTGATGACGCTGGCCGGCGGTTCGCCGGTCGAGATCCCGGTGGCGGTCATCAACGGCGCGAAGCCCGGCCCCGTGCTCTGGATCGACGGCGCAATCCACGGCGACGAGCCGGAAGGGCCGCTGTGCTGCCAGCTGCTGCTTCGCGAGGTGAAGCCGGAGGACCTGTCGGGCACGCTGGTCCTCGTTCCCGTCATCAACGTCCCGGCCTACGAGGCGGCGTCGCGCGGCAACCCGCTCGACACCTTCAGCCACGACATGAACCGCATCTATCCCGGTCGCGAGAACGGCTACTTCTCCGAGCGGATCGCCTGGGCGCACTCGCAGTGGATGCGCAAGGTCGCCGACATGGAGATTTCCATTCACTCGGGCGGCGCGCACTCCTATCTCGCCGAGGCGATGTTCGTGGACGAGCGGCCGGAATCGGTCGAGCTGGGCACCGCCATGGGCCCGGGCTGGGGCTGCATCATGTCCTCGCCCAACCCCAAGGGGAACCCGATGGCCGTCATGGCCGAGGAGGGCAAGGTCGGCATCACCGTCGAACTCGGCGGCCGGTCAGCGACCTCGCCCAAGGCGTTCGCCAAGGTGGGCCGCACGCTGGCAGACGCCATCCTGAACGTGCTGCGTCACTACAAGATGCTGCCCGGCAAGGCGAAGTATGACAAGAACCGCACCAAGGGCTCGCAGGAGGCGCTGCTGGCGCCGGCATCCGGCCTGTTCCTGCCCGAGCCCGGCGTCGAGTTCCTGACGCCGATGAAGAAGGACGACGTCATCGCCCGGATCTTCAACCTGTTCGGCGACGAACTCGCCGTTCTGAGGGCTCCGGCCGACGGCATGTTCTTCGGCCTGCGGGCGCTGCCCAACGTGACGACCGGCGACTGGTGTTGCTTCTTCAACAAGGTACAGGGTCGCCGCACCTGAGCGGCGCTGAAGAGGGCTGGTGTGATGCTGCTGCGGAGCCATACGGCGGACGGACATGAACGCGACTTTGTCGGTTACGCCGGCAGTCCGCCCCATGCCGACTGGCCGGGCGGAGCGCGCCTCGCCCTCAACTTCGTCCTGAACTACGAGGAGGGCTCGGAGTATTCGATCGCCGACGGCGACGGGCGCTCCGAGTCGGCGCTGACCGAGGTGTCGGCGCCCCGCGTGCCGATCGGCGAGCGCGATCTCGCCGCCGAGAGCATGTACGAGTACGGCACCCGGGTCGGTTTCTGGCGGGTCGCGCGGCTGTTCGCCGAGCGCGGCCTGCCGATAACCGCCTTCGGCTGCGCGCTGGCGCTGGAGCGCAACCCGCCCGCGGCCGCCTTCATGGCGGCGCGCGGGTGGGACGTCTGCTGCCACGGCTACCGCTGGGTCGAGCACTATCGGCTGACCGAGGACGAGGAGCGCGAGCAGATCCGCCTCGCCGTGTCCTCCATCCAGCGCACCATGGGCGAGCGTCCGCTCGGCTGGTACTGCCGCTACGCGCCGTCCACCGCCACCCGCCGCCTCCTCGTCGAGGAGGGCGGCTTCCTCTACGACAGCGACGCCTACAATGACGAGCTGCCCTACTGGACGCCTGTCGCGGGCCGTCGGCATCTCGTGCTGCCCTATTCGCTCGTCACCAATGACGTGAAGCTCACCTCCGGCCTGTTCACCGGCGACGATTTCTTCGCCCTGCTGCGCAATGCCTTCGACGTGCTCTATGCCGAGGGCGCGCATGCGCCGAAGATGATGTCGGTGGGCCTGCATCCCCGCCTCATCGGCCATCCCGCCCGCATGGCCGGGCTCATCCGGTTCGTCGATTACGTACAGTCGAAGCCGGACGTCTGGGTGTGCCGGCGCGCCGACATCGCCCGGCACTGGATCGCCCGCCATCCCGTCGCCGTCGCCGCGGCCCCCATGGCCGCGAGCGCCACCGCCTGACGCCGCCGCGCCGGCCGGCCACCTCCTTCGCCACCGAACCGCCCTCCGGCCGGAGCCGCCGCATGACCCGACCTGCCTCCCTCCGCCTCGCCCCCGCGGGGTCTCCGGATTTCGCCCGGTTCGGCCGCTGGATCGCCGCGCCCGGCGTCGCCGGCGACCGCGTCGACCTCACCGCCATCCTCGCCTGCGAGGGCCATCCCGGCATCGTGGCGCGGGCGCATGTGAACTTCGTCGCGCCGAGCGCGCTGCCGCTCGCGGTCACCCGCATGGAGCGCCACCCCCGCGCGTGGCAGGCCTTCATGCCGCTCGACGTCGCGCGCTACGTGGTTGTCGTCGCCGGGAAGCGGGCCGACGGCTCGCCCGATCCCGCCGACATGCACGCCTTCCTCGTTCCCGGCACGATGGGCGTCGCCTACGCGCCGGACGTGTGGCACATCGGCGCGACCGTGCTGGAGCGCACCGGGCACTTCACGGTGCTCTGGCCGCGCGAGCCGCAGGCGCCCGATGGCGGCCCCGGCGACACGCTGCTCGTGTCGCTCGACGCCCCGGTCGAGGTGAGCGCCTGAGGCTCAGCCGGCCGGCACGAGGCGCGTGATGCGGCTCGGATTGCCCTCGGCGAGATAGAGCATCCCGTCGGGCCCGCCCCACAGCCCATGCGCGCCGTTGAGCACGGGCCGGCATCGCCCGTCCGGCGTGAGGTCGGGCGCCAGACGCGTCAGCGTCGGAATGGCGTCCGTCACGTAGAGGCGTCCGGCCGCGTCGCCCCAGATGTCGGACGGCCGGTAGAAACCCGTGACCACGCGGAGCAGCGCGCCGTCGCCGTCGAACACCTGCAGCCGGTCGTTCTCGCGGTCGACCACGATCACACGCCCGTCGGCGCACGCCCAGATGCCGTGCACGGTGAGGAAGGTGCCCGGCGCGACGCCGACGCCGCCCCAGCGCCGGCGCTGTGTCAGCGCCGCGTCGAACCGGTGCACGAAGCCGTGGCCGTAGCCGTCCGCCACGAAGAGATCCTCGCCGGGCCCGAAGGCCACGTCCGCCGGATGGTTGAACAGGGCGCCGGGCTCGTGACGCCGCCCGAGCGACGTCAGCCTGCGGCCCTGGGGATCGAACGCGACGATCTCGTGCGCGTCCCGGTCGACCACCCACATGCGGCCCTGCGGGTCGCAGGCGATCATGTGCGCGTCGGCGATCTCCTCGCCCCAGGCGCCGAGGCGACGCCCCTCGGCGTCGAGCACCACGACGCAGGGTCCCGCCTCCTCCGTCAGCGGATCGCGGCGCAGAAGCACATGGACGTTGCCGGCGAGGTCGACCGCCACGTCGGTCACCTTCCCGCCCGCCCCGGCGAGATCGCCGAAGGGCCGCTCGACGTCGTAGAGGTCTTCGCCGAGCGCGACCCGAAGCCGCTGTCGTTCCGCTGCCATTGTCCGCTCCGGATCGCGATTGCCGCTCCCGTGTGCACACTGCAGGGTCGCGACGCATTGACTGTATGTTTGTTATACAATACGAATGACGACAAGAAGAAATGCGAGATTTTCCAAACGCTCGCGCCGCTGGCATCCGACTTGCTGACAGGCTTTCGGGTGCTGCCGGGGACACTCTTCCCGGCCGTTGCACTCGGGGCCGCGCCGCGGCATCCGTCGACACAAGTTCAAGGCTTCGCCGTCTTTCGAGAAAGGACTGCTCCGATGGCCCGTAGGTCCGCTTCAGGCTCGCTTCGCACGCTGCTCGCCACCTCCGCTCTCGCGCTGGCCGTTTCCGGTTCGGCCGCCTGGGCGCAGTCCAACCTGACCATCGCCTTCCCGGCGAACCAGGAACCTGCTTCGCTCGACGGTCACATCGACCCCTACCAGTCGACCTGGCTGTTCAACTCCTTCGTCGCCGACCCGCTCGTCATCCTCGACCCCGACGGCAAGTACCAGCCCGCGCTGGCCACGTCGTGGGAGAGCACGCCCGACGGCAAGGTTTGGACCTTCAAGCTGCGCCCCGGCGTCACCTTCCAGGACGGCACGCCGTTCGACGCGGCGGCCGTGAAGTACAACCTCGAGCGCATCAACGATCCCAAGACCGCCTCCGCCCAGCTCAAGAGCGACGTGGGCCCGTGGAAGTCTGTCGAGGTGGTCGATCCGCTGACGCTGAAGATCACCTACGACACCCCGTGGGTCACGCTGCTCGACGCCCTGCGCCGCACGCCGATCTGGTCGCCCACGGCAGCCGAGAAGCACGGCCTCGCCAACTTCTCGAAGAACCTCGTGGGCGCCGGCCCCTTCACGCTCGACGGCTGGGTGCCGAACGACCGCATCGTCCTCAAGAAGTGGCCGGGCTACGGCGGCTGGAACCCGGTGCAGAAGACCAAGGGTCCGGTCGGCGTCGACCAGGTGACCATCCGCTTCATCGGCGAGGGCGCCGTGCTCGGCTCGGTCGTGAAGTCGGGCAACGCCCATATCGGCTTCACCATCCCGGCCCAGTACATCGACGACTACAAGAACGACAAGAACGTCCAGTTCATCGCCAAGGACCAGTCCGGCACCGGCCTGCAGATGGTGATGAACGTGCGCAAGCCGCCGCTCGACAACATCAGCGTGCGCCGCGCGCTGCACCACTCCGTCGACCAGGCCGCCATCAACAAGCTGATCTACGACGGCTACTACGCCCCCTCGGAAGGCCCGCTCAACAACAACCACCGCTGCCACTGGGACGGCGCCGGGAAGATGTACGAGCGCAGCGTCGACAAGGCCAAGGCGCTGCTGGAGCAGGCCGGCTGGAAGGCCGTCGCCGGCAAGCCGATCCGCGAGGCCCAGGGCGTCGCCGGCGTGCCCGACGGCACGCCGCTGCGCATCCGCTACAACACGCTCCACCACAAGGAGATCGGCGAGGCGATGCAGTCGCAGATGCGCCGCGCCGGCATCGACCTCGCGGTCGAGGTCGTGCCCGGCCCCGTCCAGCTCGATCGCGTCCGCAAGCGCGACTTCGAGCTGATGTACGAGCGCCAGCGCTCGCCCGACCCGCTGATCCTCGACCAGGTGTGGAACTCGAAGTGGGACCAGCCCGGCGGCTGGGCGTGGACCGGCTTCAAGGACGACACGCTGGACGCCACGCTGAACAAGCTGCGCGCGCTGCCCTCGATCGACGAGCGCTGCGAGGCGGCCAAGCAGGCGCAGAAGATCATCATGGAAAACGCCCTGATGCTCCCCACCCTGTCCGATCCGGTGTTCGTCGCCATCTCGGGCAAGGTGAAGGGCTTCACCATGGGCGCCGAAGGCAACTGGTTCTTCCTCAACAACGTCACTCTCGACAAGTGAGGCAGAGCCATCCCGGGCGCGGGCCCTCCCGCCCGCGTCCGGACCCCTACGCCCGTCCCCGGTGCCGGTGAGCCATGGGTCGCTACATCCTCGGCCGCGTCCTGCAGCTGCTGCCGGTCCTCTGGCTGATCTCGCTGATCGTCTTCATGATCATGCACGTCCTGCCCGGCGACCCGGCGGAGCTGATGCTCGCGGGCGCGGAGGGCGGGGCGATCACGCCCGAGCGTCTCAAGGAACTGCACAAGGAGATGGGGCTCGACGACCCCGTGGTCGTCCAGTACTTCCGCTTCGTCACCAACGCGCTGGTGGGCGACCTCGGCACCTCCATCCGCTTCCGCCTGCCGGTGACCGAGCTCATCGCCGACCGCTTCGCATCCACCATGGAGCTCAGCATCGCCGGTCTCGCCTGCGCGCTGCTGATCGGCGTCCCGCTCGGCATGGTGGCGGCGCTGCGCCAGAACAGCTACGTCGACGCCGCCGCCATGGGCATCGCCTATGTCGGCGCATCGATGCCGATCTACTGGCTGGGCCTCGTCTTCATCCTCATCTTCTCCTTCATCCTCGGCTGGTTCCCGCCAAACGGCGCGGATGACTGGCGCAGCCTCGTGCTGCCCGCCGCGACTCTCGGCCT
>JAIYAB010000016.1 GCA_027489275.1 Hyphomicrobiales bacterium | reverse complement strand
GGAGAACGAGCTGTTCTTCAAGGACAACACGCTGATGCTCTTCGCCGACGCCAAGAAGATGGTCGAGGACATCAACAAGGCGATGTCGCACTGAGACCTGGTTCATTGATGTGTCACGAGGGCCGGCCATTGTGCCGGCCTTCGTTTTTTCGGGAGGATGCAGTGGGCGAGGACACGCCGCGCGTTGCGGGAACGCTGTCGATCAGGCCGATGGAGCCGGGCGACAGGGAGGCCGTCGCTGCGCTTCTCCTCGACCTGAACCGCGTGGAGAACGCCTTCACCGGCGACCGCCACGTCGAAGTCGGCGCGGGCCATGACTGCCTCGCCGAGAACGAGCGCTACATCGCGGAACAGGGCGGAGCCATCCTGGTCGCGGCGGCGGGGGGCGCGGTTAACGGCACGCTGCTGCTGGCCTTCGAGACGGCCGATGCCTATGTGCGCCCCGATCTGCGCGCCTGCGCCCGCGTTCTCGATCTCGTCGTCGCGACGCACGCCCGCGGAACGGGCATTGGCTCGATGCTGCTCATGGAGGCGGAGACGTTCGCCCGCGAGGCCGGTCTCAGCGCCTTGTTGATTGGGGCCGTCTCCGACAATGCGGGCGCGATCGCCCTTTACGAGCGCGCCGGCTTCAGACGGCAGGCCGTTGAATTGCTGAAGCCGCTTCGGCCCTTATGGCGGCGATCAGGGTCCTAATCCCTTCACAGGACCGGCGCATGCGCAGCCCTTGCGCCTCGCCGGAGCCGTAGCTCAGGCCCGGCCGCCGACGCGGCTGAGCCCGGCCTTCGCCGCGGCGTTGCCGGGATCGACGATCAGCGGGCGCTGGTAGTTCTCGGCGGCCTTGCTGCGGTCGCCCTTCTTCTCCCAGGCGAGGCCGAGGCCGGCCCAGCCCTCGCCGCTCTTGTTGTCGACGTTGAGGCCGGCGTTGAAGTCCTCGATGGCCTGGTCGTACTTGCCCACCTGCACGAGGCTCTGCCCGCGCGACAGGTAGGGCGCGGCCGCGAAGGGATCGCGGTCGATGGCGGCGTCGAAATCGTTGATCGCCTGCGGGTGCTGGCCCTGGCGCTGGTAGATCAGGCCGCGCGCATGGTGCGGCTGCGCCGATTCCGGGCTCAGGCGGATGGCCTGGGACAGGTCGGCGAAGGCGGCGTCGAAGCTGCCCTGCGCCCGGTAGAGGTTGGCCCGCCCGAGATAGGCCGGGCCGTAGTTCGGATCCGACTGGATGGCGCGGTTGAAATCGACCATCGCCTGGTCATTGCGCCCGGTCTGGCGCATGACGAGCGCCCGGTTGGTGTAGGCGGCGGCGTAGCCGGGGTTGATCTCGATGGCCTTCGAGAAATCCGCGATGGCGTCCTGGAAGCGTCCCGTGCGGGCGTAGGCGGCGCCGCGCGTGTTGTAGGCGTGCGGATCGGAGGGGCTGGCCTTGATGACCTCGGTCAGCGAGGCGATGTTGACCTGCTGCGCGCCGGACTTGTCGTCGATGATCTCGGCCACGCCGGCGCCGGACTGGCGGCTGACCGTCTCGCAGCCGGCAAGAAGGACGGCGCAGGCCGCCGTCGCCAACAGCATGAGGGGACGCCGGGCCGGCGGGAGGGTGGGCCTTGTCGCACCGGTCGATCGCATCGCGTTGTCCGTCCTCGTTGAGCGGTCCGTCCCGGGAGCGCACGCTGCGCCCGCGAACGGCGGAATCAGGTATGCGCCCTTCGACCCTCCGGCCGGGGCGCCATGGGAAAGCCGAAGTTGACGTCCTTGCGGAGCGCCCGTCCTCAGCGCGGAATGACCTTGGGCTTGGGAGCCGGCAGGAGGCCCTCGCGCTGGGCGCGCTTGCGGGCGAGCTTGCGGGCGCGGCGGACGGCTTCGGCCTTCTCGCGGGCCTTCTTCTCCGAGGGCTTCTCGTAGTGCCCCCGCAACTTCATTTCGCGAAACACGCCTTCGCGCTGCAACTTCTTCTTGAGAGCCCTCAGGGCCTGGTCGACGTTGTTGTCACGAACGAGAACCTGCACGCGTCGTTTCCCGATTTCGTCTGTGGACACAGTGTGTGGACACGGAATATGCGCCCGGCGCGCGGACGGCCGGCAAATCGGGGACTTTCACTACCAGAAACGGCTCCGAGTGTCCACGGGACAGGCTTTTGCCAAGCACGCCGCCCTTGGGGCGTCATTCGGGCGTGATGCGCGTCACGTGGCCCATCTTGCGGCCGGGGCGGGCCTCCCGCTTGCCATAGAGGTGGAGGTGGCTGCCGGGCGTGGCCACGATCTTCCGCCATGCCTCGACCTCGTCGCCGACGAGGTTCGCCATCTCGACGCGTCCGGTCCGGCGCACGCAGCCGAGCGGCCAGCCGGCAACGGCGCGCATGTGCTGCTCGAACTGGGACGTCTGCGCGCCCTCGATCGTCCAGTGCCCCGAGTTGTGCACGCGCGGCGCGATCTCGTTGACCAGGACATGCTCGCCGCCGGCGTCGCGCAGGACGAAGAACTCGACCGCCAGCACGCCGACGTAATCGAGTGCTGCGGCGATGCGGGCCGCGTGCTCCTTGCAGGCGTGCTCCGTGGCCGGACCGATGCCGGCGGGAACGCGTGTCGTCGCGAGGATGTGGTGGCGGTGCTGGTTCTCGCACACGTCGAAGGCGCTGACGGTGCCGTCCGCGGAGCGCGCGGCGACGACTGATACCTCGAGCGCGAACGGCACGAACGCCTCGAGGATCGAGGGATGCCCGCCTACCGTGGACCAGGCTTCCTCGAGATCCATGCCGGGGCGGACGATGACCTGCCCCTTGCCATCGTAGCCGAAACGGCGGGTCTTCAGCACGCTGGGGCGACCGAGCTCCGCCACCGCGGCCTGCAGCTCGGCGAGGCTCACGACGGCGCGGAATGCGGGCGTGGCGAGGCCGATGTCGTTGACGAAGGTCTTCTCGACGAGGCGATCCTGCGTCGTGGCGAGGGCGCGCGGCCCGGGTAGCACCGGCACGCGGGAGGCCAGGAAAGCAGCCGTATCGGCCGGCACGTTCTCGAATTCGTAGGTCACCACGCTGACCGCTGCGGCGAAGGCGGCCAGCGCCTCGTGGTCGCCGTAGCCGGCGCAGGTGCGGGCGGCGGCGACCGGGAAGGCGGGGCTGTCCGCCTCCGGCGCGTAGACGTGGCAGTCGAGCCCGAGCGGTGCGGCGGCGAGCGCCATCATCCGGGCGAGCTGGCCGCCGCCGAGGATGCCGATCGTGTCGCCCGGCTTCAGCATCGTCATGCGCCGTCGACGGGCGCGTCCGCCACCGCCGCTGTCTGCGCGGCGCGATAGGCGTCGAGCCGCTCGGCCAGCGCGGTATCGCCGAGCGCGAGGATGGCGGCGGCGAGAAGGGCGGCGTTGACGGCGCCGG
>JAIYAB010000451.1 GCA_027489275.1 Hyphomicrobiales bacterium | reverse complement strand
TGCCCGACACCGGGGCCGCAATACGGCTTCCTTGTCACGCACAATGAGTCGATCTCGATCGCCGACTATTTCACCGTGAAGGAGAACGGCAAGGCGGTGTATCGGCCGACCTGTCACTATGCCTACCATCCGGCCAATGACGCCGTGCTGTCGCTGCACGAGATGTTCGGCCAGGAGGGCGTGCGCCAGCCGGAGTGGAGCATTCTCGACGAGAACGAGATCGTCGACGGCATCGACGAACTCGGCGTCCTGCTCTACGGCCACGGCCGCAATGCCTACTGGTACGGCTCGCAGCTCTCCATCGAGGAGACGCGCATGATCGCGCCCTACCAGAACGCGACCGGCCTGCAGGTGTCCTCGGCCGTACTCGCCGGCATGGTCTGGGCGCTGGAGAATCCAAAAGCCGGCATCGTCGAGGCGGACGACATGGACTACAGGCGCTGCCTCGAGGTCCAGATGCCCTATCTCGGGCCGGTGATCGGCGCCTACACCGACTGGACGCCCCTGGCCAACCGTCCGGGCCTGTTCCCCGAAGACATCGACGCGTCGGATCCCTGGCAGTTCCGCAACGTGCTGGTCAGATGACCGGAGCCGCGCTCGCGTTCCGCGTTCTCGGCGAAGCCGACGCCGCCGCGTTCCTGGCTGTCCGGGAGCGGTCTCTCCGCGACGATCCGGAGGCCTATCACTCGGACCTGTCCGAATGGGAAGGCCGCCGCGACCGTGTTGAACAGCTGTTCCGCGAGAACGTCGCCTTCGGGGCCTTCTCGGAGGGTGTCCCGTGCGGCATGGCCGTGCTGAGCATGACGGCGCGAACGGGTCTCCGGCGTCGCCACAAGGCGGAGGTCTGGGCCGTCTACGTCGCGCCGGAGCATCGCGGCCGCGGGATCGCCCGCACGCTCATGCGGATGCTCCTGCGTGAGGCGGCGGAGCGCGGGTACAGGTCGCTTGTGCTGACGGTGGAGGCCGGCAACCGCACGGCGGTGGCGCTGTACGAGAGCCTCGGCTTCACGCGCTACGGCATCGAGCGGCAGGCGACCCATCTGCGGGGCGAGGTGTTCTGCGACGACATCCTGATGCAGTGCGAACTGCGCGGCGGCTGACGCCTCAGGCCTCGCGCATGCCGCGCCGTCGGCGCCCGAAGGGCAGCCCTATCAGGCGCACGAACGCCCAGCCGCCGGCCAGTCCGGCGGCCGCCGTCGCCGCCCCTTCGGCGGTCGCCGGCACGGCCGGCTCGAAGCTGTCCAGCGTGCCGCGCAGCACCGCCGGGTCGGGATCGGCCGCCATCACCAGCACGCGCTTGAACGGCCCGGCCTGGAGCATCGCGTCGCGCTGGGCGACGAGATCCTCGAGCCGCGCCGCGTTGAGCCGCGCGTCCTGTGCGCGCTTCTGCGCCAGCGGGTCGACGTTGCCCGAGAGCCTTGCGATCGCGGCGGACCGATCCAGCCCGTACTGACGGGCGTCCACGTCGAACCGGCTCACGACGGTTTGCAGTTCGTCGATCGCACCGCCCAGCCTCTGCCGGTACTGCTGCGCGAACTCCGGCGCCTGGGAGGCGGTGACTCCGGCGGCCAGGCCGATGGCGAGGGCGAGCGTGCGCGCGAACATCGTGCCGCCTCCTCAGGCGGAAGGCGCGGCGAGCGCCTTCTCGATAACGGGACGCGTCTGCACCACCACGCTGCCTCGGGCCTTGAATGCGACCGTGGCGGCGCCGGGCCGCATCACCAGGATCACCGTTTCGAGCCCCGGGCAGGCCGGGTCCGTGCAGGCGATCTCGTTCACGGCGACCGTGGCGTCGTCGGGCAGCGCCAGCGCCTCGCGCACCCAGCCCTTCACCCGCGCGATGCTATCCGGGTCGGGCCGGTTGGTCTTGAAGCGTGCGAGGAGGCCGGAGAGCGCCATGGCTGCGGTCATCCCGGCAGGGTGAGAAGGCCGGCGGCGCCGCCTTCCGTGCCGAACACCATCCTGCGGCCCTTGCGGTCCCATGCCAGCGCCGACACCGCGCCGTACTCGGGATCGCCCTTGCGGACCAGGAGTTCGCCGCCGTCCGTCAAGCGGCACAGCAGGATGAAACCGTCCTCGTAGCCGATCGCCAGCACCAGCGCGCTGGGATGGAACGCGACCCGCGACACCTTCGCCGGGCGCACGCCGCACTCGCGCGGCGCCTTGCCCATCGGCCCGTCCTTCGTCGCGAACGGCCAGACGATCGCGGCGTCCGCGCCCGAGGTCGCCAGCCACTGGCCGTCATGCGACCACGAGAACGACCGCGTCTTCGACGGATAGCCGGACATCCGCATGTCCGCCTTCTCTGGCAGTCGCCAGCCATGCAGGGTGTTCTCCTGCATCGAACTCACCACGAACCGCCCGTCGGCGGACCAGGTGACGTCGAGGTGCGAGCCTTTCCACGCCAGCGCCTCGGGCGGCGTCTCGGTGTTGGGGAACCAGAGGCTGACGCCGTTGTAGTGGCTGATCGCCAGCCGGTAGCCCTTGGGCGCGAAAGTCAGCCCCTGCGGCGTCGACGGGGCCGTCCATGTCCGCAACCGGCCCTTCTCGTCGCGCGCCGTCACCGTCTTGCCGGTCGACCAAGCCACGGCCCCGCCCTGCGCGACGGCGACCGCGTCGATCCAACGGCCCGGGTTTTCCCCGAGCACGACGATGCTGCCGTCCGCGGTCGTGCGGACGACGCGCCCGTCGTCGCCGCCGGTCACGAGGCCCTTGCCGTCGTTGGTGCCGACCAGCAGGCCTGCGTCGGGATGCGCCGCGACGCTGCGCGCGTCGCCGCCCGTCGCCAGCACCACCGTGCCGTCGCCGAGCCCGAGCATGGCCGTCTCGCCGACGACCGTGGCCGCGACGACATGCTCGCCGGCCATGATCGGGACGACGCTGTCGGTCAACGATGCGAGGCCGGGGGGAGGGGGCCTCAGCCCCGGCCCGCGAAGATCTCCGCTCACGCCGCGCATGCCTCCGCGCCCTTGCGGATCGCCTCCGTGTCGAGGTCGCGTCCAATGAACACGAGCTTCGATTCCCGCGTCTCCTCAGGCTTCCACTCGCGCTGGAGGTCGCCGTCGAGGATCATGTGCACGCCCTGGAACACGAAGCGCTTCGGCTCGTCCGTGAAGGCGACGATGCCCTTGCAGCGCAGGATGTTGGGCCCCTCGCGCTGCGTCAGGTCGTTGATCCACGGCATGAACTTCTCGGGATCGAGTTCGCCGAGCCGCACCGACACCGACTGCATGTGCTCGTCGTGGACGTGCTTCAGGCCGCCATGGTGGTGATCGTGGTCGCAGCCGGGCCCGCACTCGTGGTCATGGCCATGGTCATGGTGATGATGGCCGTCGTCCTCCTCCAGGAAGGCCGGCTCGATCTCCAGGATTCGGTCGAGGTCGAACGCGTTGCGCCCGAGCACCGCGTCGAGCGGAACTGCCGCGCGCTGCGTCTTGTGCAGCACGGCATAGGGGTTGATGGCGCGGATGCGTCCCTCGACCTCCGCGAGTTCCTGCGCCGACACGAGATCGGTCTTGTTCAGGATGATCACGTCGGCGAAGGCGATCTGGTTCTTCGCCTCGGGCGCGTCCTTCAGCCGGTCGGACAGCCACTTCGCGTCCGCCACCGTCACAACCGCGTCGAGGCGCGCCTTGTCGGACACGTCCTGGTCGACGAAGAAGGTCTGCGCCACCGGGGCGGGGTCGGCCAGGCCTGTCGTCTCCACGATGATCGC
>JAIYAB010000354.1 GCA_027489275.1 Hyphomicrobiales bacterium | reverse complement strand
CCTTGTGGAAGAGCGGCGTATCGGGCGAGTTGAGGTACTTGGCGGGCACGTCGCGTTCCAGCGCCCGTCCGCCGAAGGCGATGACGCGCCCGCGCACGTCGCAGATCGGGAACATCACCCGGTCCCGGAACCGGTCGTAGGGCACGGCAATGTCGTCGGCCGTCACCAGCAGGCCGGCCTCGACCATGACCTCGACCGAAACGCCCTTGCCTGCCAGATGATCGCGCAGCGCGAAGCGTTCGGCCGGTGCGTAGCCGATGCCGAACTGCTCGCGCGTCTGGAGCGTCAGGCCGCGCCCGTCGAGGTAGTTGCGGGCCCGGCCGCCGCGCCCGCCCTTCAACTCGGCCTGGAAGAACGCGGCGGCGAGCGCCATCGCCTCGCCGAGCCCCTTTGCCTTCTGCTCCTGCTCCACGGCCTCGCGCGAGAGCTTGGGCAACTCGACGCCGGCCAGAGCGGCAAGGCGTTCCACGGCCTCGGGGAAGGGCAGCCCCTCAGTTTCCATGAGGAAGGTGAAGATGTCGCCGTGCTTGCCCGACGAGAAGTCGTGATAAAAGCCCTTCTGGTCGTTCACGAAGAAGGACGGCGACTTCTCGGCGTTGAAGGGCGACAGGCCCTTCCACTCGCGCCCGGCCTTCTGCAGACGCACGCGCTTGCCCACGACCTCCGACACCGGAAGCCGCGCGCGGATCTCGTCGAGTATGCCGGGCGGAAAGCGCATCGGGACGAGATATAGGGCAATCCGGATAAGGCCGGGAGATGCGGCGAGTTACGCCCGTTATCCACAGGCCATCATCAGGGCGCGTCGCGGAACCGGGCGTCCGGCGGCGAAAGGCCGGCGTGGCGCGCCTGCGCGCTGCCTGCCGTGCATATCCGGCCGGGGGAATCGCTGCTACGGTCCCGGCCTGCATTCCTCAGCCATCCGGTTCCCACTGCCATGAAAAGCCTCGACCAGAAGCTGGAGCGTATCCGCGAGGGCCGCTACGTCCCGGCCGATTTTATCATCGCCGACGCCAAGGACGGCGACATGGGGTTCGGCCTGCCCGCGCCTGGGCCCGGTCCGGGCGGGCGCAGCAAGACGAAGGCGGAGTATCTCGACGCCATGCGCGCGATGACTCGCAGCGGCCTCGTCGACATCATGCTGATGTCGGCCTCGACGGCGGAGACGCTGACCGGCGAGGGATTGTTCGAGGGTGGCCCGGTGACTGCGGCCGTCCGCCTCAACGACACGACCGACATCTGGTCGCAGCGGGGAGGCTCCTACAAGGAAAGCGCATCCCGGCCATTCCGCACGGCGTCCGTCCCCCTGGTCGCGCCCTTCGCCGACCTCGGGCTCTACTCCGTCACCTTCATGAACGACATCGAGCGGGACCTGGAGAGCCTCGAGGCCTACCGGACCTTCCGAGCCGAGGCGCTGACCGTGGGCACGCGGCACTTCCTCGAGGTGTTCAACCCCGCTTTCGACATCGGCGTGCCGCCGGCCGGCCTCGGGCACTACATCAACGACAGCATCGTGCGCGCCCTGGCCGGCGTGGTCAGCGCCGAGCATCCGCTGTTCCTGAAGATGCAGTACAACGGCGCGCGCGCCATGGAAGATCTAGCGGCCTACGATCCCGCGCGCCTCATCGTCGGCATTCTCGGCGGCGCCAAGGGCACGACGCGCGACACGTTCGAGCTCGTGTCCCAGGCGGAGCGGCACGGCGCGCGGGTCGCGCTGTTCGGGCGCAAGATCAACCTCGCGGAAGCGCCCGTGGCGCTGGTGGAGATGATGCGCCGGGTGGTTGCACGGGACGTGCAGCCGGCCGAGGCGGTGCGTGCCTACCACGCCGAGCTCGCGCGGCTGAAGATCGCGCCGACACTGGCGCTCGCCGACGATCTCGCGATCACCGACCCGGTGCTGAAGGCCGGCTGACATGCGGCGCGGCGTGCTCTGTGCCGGGGCGCTCACCGTCGACCGGGTGAAGCGCATCGCCGGCTGGCCGCAGGAGGAGGGTCTCGCCGAAATCCTCGGCGAGGACCGGCAGGGCGGCGCGTCGAGCTTCAACATGGCGGTCGACCTCGTGAAGCTCGGCGCCGACTTCCCCGTGGCCGTCCAGGGCCTCGTCGGCGCGGACGCCGACGGCCGATTCATCCGCG
Organism: Hyphomicrobiales bacterium; assembly: GCA_027489275.1. Classification (GTDB taxonomy): domain Bacteria; phylum Pseudomonadota; class Alphaproteobacteria; order Rhizobiales; family Beijerinckiaceae; genus Alsobacter. The sequence continues at coordinate 4,325 of JAIYAB010000354.1, read as the reverse complement.
AGACGCTGGCGGCGCACGGCGTCGACGCCTCCCGCATCGCCTCCACCGACACTGCGCCGAGCTCCTATACCGAGGTGATGAGCGACGCGGCGACCGGGCGGCGCACCTTCTTCCATCGGCCCGGCGCCAATGCCGTGATGGGGCCGGAGCATCTCGACGTGGCGGGCTCGAACGCCCGGTACCTGCACCTCGGCATGCCGGGCATCCACGACCGCCTCGACCGGCCGGACGGCGGAGACGCGAGCGGCTGGGTGACGGTCCTGCGCGCCGCGCGCGCGGCAGGCATCAAGACCAATGTCGAGCTGGTGACACTGGCACCAGAGCGCATCGCCGCGGCCGCGCGCCCGCTGCTGCCGCATCTCGACCTCCTCGTCGTCAACGACGCCGAGATCGGCGCCACGGCCGGGGTCCGCACCGTGGACGGCGGACGAACAGACGCCATAGCCTGCCTCGCCGCGGCGCGCGCGGTCATGGCCGCGGGCGCGATGGAGTTTGCCGTCGTGCATTTCCCCATGGGCGCGATCGCCGTCGCCCGCGACGGCAGCGTCGTGGCCCAGCCTTCGGTCGCCGCGCCGCCGGAGGCCGTGGCCGGCGCCAACGGCGCGGGCGACGCCTTCGCGGCCGGCGTGCTGTTCGCGCTGCATGGCGGGGCCGGCCTCCGCGACGCGCTGGTGCTGGGCCACGCCGCCGCGGCGGCGAGCCTACGCGCGCTGTCCACCATCGGCTCCGTTGAACCGGCCGACGCCTGCCTCGCTCTCGCTGCCCGCTGGGGCTGGCGCGATCCGCTCTCCCTCGATCCCTCCTGACGCCCCGCTGCGAGACCCCCCATGGCCAAGACCGCCCGCGACCCCGCGCTCGCCCACGCCCTCGACCTGCTCGAGCGCCTGCCGCTCGTCGACGGGCACAACGACCTGCCATGGGTCATCCACTCGGACGACCAGGTGAAGGGCGACGTCGCCGCCTGGGATCCCTCGCGCGTCCACCAGGGGCACGACACCGACCTGCCGCGGATGCGCGAAGGCAAGGTCTCGGCGCAATGGTGGGCGGCCTTCCTGCCCACCGACTCGCCGCAGCCGGGCCGCACGACGCTGGAGCTGATCGACATCGTCATCCGCTTGACGGAGGGCTATCCCGAGACGTTCCTGCCGGCCCGCAAGGCGTCCGACATCGCGCGGGCCAAGGCAGCGGGGAAGATCGCGTCGTTCATCGCGGTGGAGGGCGGCGTCGGGCTGGAGAACAGCCTGTCGCCGCTGCGCGTCTGGCACGCCGCCGGAGCGCGCCTGATGACGCTGTGCCACAACGAAACGCTGGACTGGGTGGACAGCGCCACCGACGCGCCGCGCCATGGCGGGCTGACAGCCTTCGGCCGCCAGGTGGTGCTGGAGCTGAACCGGCTCGGCATGATCGTCGATTGCGCGCACGTCTCTCACGACGTGATGCGGCAGGTGCTCGACATCACCCGCGCGCCGACCGTGTGGTCGCACTCCAACGCCTTCAGCCTCTGCAATCACCCGCGCAACGTGCCCGACGACGTGCTCGACCGGGTGAAGGCGAACGGGGGGATCGTGATGGCCACCTTCGTGCCCACCTTCATCAACCAGGCGATGCGGGACTGGTACCGGGCCTTCTGCGACCCGTGGGGCAAGGCGATGCACCTCACCCCCGCCCGCGAGAAGGAGGTTCTCGCCGCCGCCGGCCCGATGCCGGGCGGCACGCTCGACCAGCTCGTCGTACACATCGAATATCTCGCCGCGCGGGCTGGCCTCGCCCATGTCGGCATCGGCTCCGACTTCTTCGGCGGGCGGACGCCGGACGGACTGGAGCATGTGGGCCGCTTCCCGCACCTGCTGGCGGCGCTGATCCGCAAGGGCTGGGGCGACGACGCGATCGCCGCCATCGCCTCGCGCAACTTCGTGCGGGTGTTCCGCGCGGTCGAGCGGGTAGGCCGCGACCTGCGCAAGAGCGAGCTGCCGCGCGTGGGCCGCGTCGAGGATTTCGACCGCTGAGACGCCGCGTTCGCGGACGACGTGACGGCGACGGCGCCCGGCGGGAGCCTAGATCCCCATCTCGCGCTTCAGCCAGCCGGCGTAGAAGGCGCACAGGCCCTGCAGACGAGGGCCGGCATTGTCGGCGAACATGAGAGAGGGGCCCATGACGCTGTCATAGGCGCCGAGCATCGGCACCTGCTTCACGGCCTTGCCGTTAACGACCACCACGCCTGCGCCCTGCATGTAGTCTGTGACGCGACTGACGCCGCGGTGCTCGTCGTCACCGCCGGAGCCGTCGCCGAACTGCACCGAATCAATACGGATGACCAGCACCGGCGCGTTGCGGTCGCGCGGGTCAATGACGCCGGCGAAGACCCTTGCGGCCTCCCGGGTCATCACCTGCTGCGTCCGGTCGACGAAGAGGCCGTACTGGCCGAGGCCGAACGGACCCGCGCCCCGGGCGCGCATGGGCGACACATCCACCACGACGCGGCTGAAACGCTGCTGGGCCGCGGCATCAACCGCACCGCCCAGCGGAGCCAGGAGGAACGCCACGAGGGCGGCGAGCACGAAACGGATTGGACGCATGGCTTTCACGACGACTGGTCTCCAAGGCACACGCAGCCGACGGGACGACGCCGGAACGTCAAACCGTGCGTCCTACACGAACGCCACGTCCACGATTTCGTAGCTCTTGCCGCCGCCGGGCGTGTTCACCTCGACGCTGTCGCCCGTCTTCTTGCCGATCAGCGCGCGGGCGATGGGGGAGGAGATCGACACCTTGCCCGATTTCACGTCGGCTTCGCTCTCGCCGACGATCTGGTAGGTCTTTTCCTCGTCGGTGTCCTCGTCGATCAGCTTCACCGTGGCCCCGAACTTGATGGTGGAGCCGGACAGTTTCGTGACGTCGATGATCTCGGCGCGCGAGAGCTTGTCCTCGAGCTCCGCGACGCGGCCCTCGTTCAGCGACTGCTGCTCCTTCGCCGCGTGATACTCGGCGTTTTCGGAGAGGTCGCCGTGGGAGCGGGCTTCGGCGATGGCCGCGATGATCCGGGGACGTTCCACCTGCTGGCGGTTGCGCAGTTCCTCTTCGAGGGCCTTGTAGCCCCCGGGTGTCATCGGAATCTTGTCCATGTCAGTTCCGTAGCAACCTGGCCTTTGGAGACGGCGCCGCCGTGGCCCGGGTCGGGGCTCGGCGAAACCTGTCGTGGGACAACGAAAACGGCCCGCGCCTGTCCCGCTGGGTCGCCCGCGGCTGGCGATCATCGCCCGCCGCGACCGACCCATAAGCCGAAAAGCTTATGATCCGGTCAGCGACGTCCCGCAGGGCGGAACGCCGCTTCGAACCATCGAGTCAGGCCCGTGCCCCGAAGTAATCCTGCAGCGCCCGCACCTGGAGATCGCCCCCCAGATAGGCGTCGATCCCCTGCACGGCCGCAACCGCGCCCGCTAGCGTGGTGTAATACGGAACCTTATGCAAGAGGGCCGCCCGGCGCAGCGAACGGCTGTCCGTCAGCGCCTGCTTGCCCTCGGTCGTATTGAAGACGAGCTGGATGCCGCCGTTCTTGATGGCGTCGACGACGTGGGGGCGCCCTTCGAGGACCTTGTTGATCTTCGCCGCCGGCACGCCGTTCTCCTCAAGGAAGCGCTGCGTGCCGCTGGTCGCGACGATCTGGAAGCCGAGGTCCGACAGGAGCTTCATGCTGGACAGGATGCGCTCCTTGTCGCCGTCGCGCATGGACACGAACACCGTGCCGGACTTCGGCACCTTGGTGCCGCCGCCGAGCTGGCTCTTGGCGAAGGCGACGCCGAACGACCTGTCGAGGCCGATGACCTCGCCCGTGGAACGCATTTCCGGACCCAGGAGCACGTCGACCCCGGGGAACCGCGCGAAGGGGAATACGGCTTCCTTCACGCCGATATGGTCCAGCGTCTTCGACGTCAGGCCGAACGAGGCGAGGCTTTCGCCCGCCATCACGCGCGAGGCGATCTTGGCGATCGGCTCGCCAATCACCTTGGCAACGAAAGGCACCGTGCGCGAGGCGCGCGGATTGACCTCGAGCACGTAGATGTCGCCGTCCTTGAGCGCGTACTGCACGTTCATGAGCCCGCCAACGTCCAGTGCAAGCGCGAGTTCCCGCGTCTGGCGCTCCAGCTCGGCGATCACCTCGGGCTTGAGCGAATGCGGCGGCAGGGCGCAGGCGGAGTCGCCGGAATGGATCCCCGCCTCCTCGATGTGCTCCATGATGCCGGCGATGAACACGTCCTTGCCGTCGCACAGCGCGTCGACATCGACCTCGATGGCGTCGGACAGATAGCGGTCGAACAGGAGCGGGT
>JAIYAB010000089.1 GCA_027489275.1 Hyphomicrobiales bacterium | reverse complement strand
GTGAAGAGCGCGCCCAACACGAAGATCACCGGCGAGCTAACTTTCCGCACGCAGATGCTGGAGGAAATGGGCGCCGGATCCTTCGTCGTCTGGGACACTTCCGGCGACATGGAGTCGACCGCCTGGGGCGGCGTGATGACGGCAACCGCGGTCGGTCGGGGCATCCGCGCCGCCATCATCGACGGCGGCATCCGCGACACGAAGCAGATTCTCGAAAAGGACTTCCCGGTTTTCTACAAGTACCGCAGCCCGAACGGCTCCCTCGGCCGCTGCCTGATCTCGCACTACCAGACGCCGATCAAGATCGGCTCGACCCTGGTGCGACCGGGCGACGTGGTGCTCGGTGATCTCGACGGCGTCATCGTCGTCCCCCGCCGTATCGCGGTCGAGGTTCTGGAGCGCGCGGAGGAGATCCTCCGCAACGAGAAGAAGATCTTCGGATGGGTCGCCGATGGCGAAAGCATCGAGCAGATCACCGAAAAGGGCGGATACTTCTAGGAGGCTCGCCATGACGGCTTCCCTTGCAACGGCTCTCCCGGGGTTCTCGCTTGTCGGCCGCCGCGCGGTGGTGACTGCGTCCAGCCGCGGGATCGGCAGAGCCATAGCAACGATGCTCGGCGCCGCCGGCGCCTCGCTCGTCGTCCACGGAACGGCCGAGGGGCTGGACCTGTCGCAGACCGTGGCCGACGTCCAAGCCACCGGCGCGAGTTGTACGGCGCTCGTCGCGGACTTCAAGGACGCGGCGGCCGTGGACGCCTTTGCGGAAGAGGCCATCCTGCGCCTCGGCGCGGTCGATATCCTCGTCAGCAACGCCGCGATCCAGGTCCGGGCAGCCTGGGACGCGATGAACGCGGCGGACATCGACGACCAGCTTCAGGTCAACCTGAAGGCGATGCTGCAGCTCGTCGGCCGCTTCGCGCCGGGGATGCTGGAGCGGAAGTGGGGTCGGATCGTCACCGTCGGCTCCATCCAGGAAGCCAAGCCGCATCCGCAGATGGTCGCCTATGCCGCGTCCAAGGCGGCCCAGACGAGCGTCGTCGTCAACCTCGCACGCCAGTTCGCCGCCGACGGCGTCACGGTCAACAACCTCGCGCCCGGCGTCATCGTCACCGATCGCAACACTGCCGCGCTCGCCGACCCCGGCTATGCCGCCGCCGTCCTCGACCGCATTCCGGCGAAGACGTTCGGCACGGCGCAGGATTGCGCCGGCGCGGCCCTCCTGCTGTGCTCGGACGCCGGCCGCTACATCACCGGTTCGAGCCTCTATGTGGATGGGGGAATGCACCTGTGAAGCTGTGCATGATGCTGCCCCCGCAGGAAGACCGCCGTTGGGTCGTCGCGCGCCAGATGGGCGTGCGCCACGCCATCGCCAAGCTCGCCCCCGAACTGACCGGCCGAGCTCCGCCGTGGGACAGGGCCAGTGTCGAAGCCGCCGTGGCCGACTACCGCGCCGGCGGCTTCGAGATCGTCGGACTGGAGGGCGACCAGTTCGACATGAGCCGGATCAAGCTCGGTCTGCCGGGCCGCGACGAGGACATCGAGCGCTACAGGGCCATGCTCGGGAACATGGGCGCCTGCGGCATTTCTCTCCTCTGCCTCAACTTCATGGCCGGCATCGGCTGGTTCCGGACACGGACGGCGGTACCCGTGCGCGGCGGCGCGCTCGTCACGGAGTTTTCGGCCGAGGATGCCGAGGCGCTCGGGCCTACCGACATCGGGGTCGTGCCGCACGAACGGATCTGGGACAACTTCACGTACTTCATCCGCGCTGTCGCGCCTGCGGCCGAGAAAGCCGGGGTCAAGCTCGGACTGCATCCGGATGATCCTCCGGTGCCCGCGCTGCGCGGCATCGGCCGCGTCCTCACCAGTGCCGAAGCGATGGCGAAAGCGATCGCCATCGCGGACAGTCCCGCTGTCGGGCTGACCTTCTGCCAGGGCAGCTTCGCGACCATGGGCGAGGACGTGCCGGCGCTCGTCCACCGCTTTGCCCGGCACATCGTCTTCATCCACGTCCGCGATGTGCGGGGTGACGCCGCATCCTTCGCCGAGACATTTCCTGACGAGGGTCAGACCGACATGGCCGCGGTGTTCCGCGCCTACCGCGACATCGGCTTCGACGGACCCATCCGCCCCGACCACGCCCCCGCCATGGACGGCGACCCGCGCCACGACGGCGCGGTGGCGGGCATCAACGTCGGCTACGAGGCCAACGGGATGATCTTCACCGTCGGTTTCATGAAGGGTCTGATGGCGCGAGCTGGCGCCCACTGACACGTTCGCATGGTGCTGGGCGTCGCAGGACCGAGCGGGAGTGCCGGACATCAGACCGAACACCGCAGAAACTGGAACGGACATGGCGGTGGCGGTCCCGGCGGCTGACGCCGGATAGCCTCCGACGTGGGCCGGGCCACGGCAGGCACCGGCAACACGGGCGACACGCAATCGGCCGACGAAGCCTTGCGGTGACACTGAAACGTTGATCGGCCCGGGCACACGGTTGGGGCTGTCGACGCGCGGCAACACCAGCACCCGACGCCGTCGCCAAAGAACGATTGCGCCCGCGATGAACACCGTGAGCAGCGCGACGCTCAAGGCGCCGAACCCCATCTGGACCGCATCTTCGATCAACGGCCCGAACCAGAAGCCGAGCCCGACCAGTACGAGGTCCATGTCGCGGCAGACGCGCGCGCGCCGCTCATGCGCCATCGGCCCGCCCCTGCGGGCATGGGCCTACACGCGCAACGGCGGCGCCGCGACGTCCACGCTCATGATGATTGCAGCTCCGTCAGCCGCGCTTGGCCATCGAGGCTTCCATGCGGGTCGCCATAGAGACGATGGCGGCATCCGGTGACTTCTGGCCGAGAAGTGCCGCCTGAACCTCTTCCGAAAGGATGGTCGAGAGCTCCGGTGCATTTGACCAGATGCCGATTTCATTGATCAGAGGAACGCCCGTCGCCTCGTTCCATGCCTTGAAGAAGGGATCATTCTGTACCACGGGCATGGCTTGGGCGCTTTTGGTGACGGGTAGTGCGGAGAGTGAAGGCGGAAATGTGCCCTGCGCTGCGTCCGAGATAAGGTAGTTGAGCCACTTGATGCCCGGAGCATCCGCATTGGCCATGTTCGGACCCTTGAAGGCGCAGACAAGGTGCCCCCACTGGATTGAACGCGGCGTATCGCCCGCCTTGAGGACGGGTGTCTTGATCGGCATGACGAATTGATCCGCGGCTTCACCCCGGCCGGAGAAGCTGCGGGCGAAACCGCGCGCTTGCGGCGGATCGAAATAGAATCCGCACGCGCCCTGACCGAAGAGCCTGCGCGAGTCGGGGCGGTCGATTTCCGGCGCAATCAGACGGTTCTTCATGAGATCCGTCATGAAGCCCAAGGCCGCCTTGGCCTGATCGGAATTGACCAGAACCTTGCCGCTTTCATCGATGATGCGACCGCCGTGCGCCCAGACCATGATCATGAAATCGAGCGGAATCGAGTTGACGTTCTTCGTGGCCGCCGCAAAAGGAACCGAGTTCGGGACCTTGTCGCGAATTGCGACCAGGGCAGCGCGAAACTCTGCGAGCGTCTGGGGCACGCCGACACCGGCCTTCTCAAGCACTTCCTTGTTGGCAACCATACCGATCGAACCGGTGATCAGCGGCAGGCCGAAAGTCTTGCCGCCCGCCTGCCCCATAGCGAGAACCTTGGGGTCGATGGCTGCCTCTAGCTTGGCCCGGCCGATCGCTTCGTCGAGGTTGACCATCTCAGGAAGCGTGGAGAGCGCGGGCAACCACCGCTCTTGAACCTGCGCAGTTGTCGGCAACGTCTTGGAGCGCTGCCTGAGCAGGATGTTCTTTTGCATATCGCCCCAAGCTGAGCCGATAGGTTCTATGCTGGTCCCGCTTGCCGTCCTGAACCCATCAAGGAGCTTCTGGACGTGCGGCTTGTTCGGCTCCTCGGCAAAAGTGAAACTCATGAAGCTCATGCTGTCAGCTTGCGCCGATGCCGATTTGGCCATGAGCGAGGCCGTACCCGCGGCCAGGATTGTGTTGAAGCTGCGTCGCGTAAGCTTTGACACTTGCGTCTCTCTCCCTTGGTTTTTCCAGATGATCCAGCATCCGGCTCTTTACTGGATGAGGCGGGAACGCTGTTTGTACAGCTGTCGCAGGCCCAGGCCGTTCCGCGTCCATTGAACAGGACAAGAAGAGTCCGTTGCCTGGCCAACGGAAGCGGGGTTCGCGGAAGGTGCCGTCGAGGTGCGCTGGTAGAGGCGCGCACGGATGTCCGTGAACTTCAAGGTCGTGCTCCCGTGATGCGACCGATCGCGTCGAGCTTTGCGTCGGCGAGATAGCCGTAACGGTTGACCCAGAGCCGACCGTCCGACGCCTCGAAAGCCACACGGATCCGCTCGGCAACGTCCGCCACCGGACCGTAGCCATGGGCGAAGGCGTGAACCGGTACGCCTCCGGCCTCCCTTTGCGCCATGCGGATCTTGCTCGCCTGCGCCGCTGCGCCGACAGGATGCGGCTCGTCTGGCTCGGGGTAGCGCACTGCCGTTCGCGGGCCGAGGCGCTGGCCTCCATCCACCAACCCGAGCAGGCCGGCGACGTCATCGGCGAGGCCGTCATCCCTCGCCAGCGGCGGCGCGTGGGCAACGAGCGCGTCACAGATGCTACGCAGGATCATCGGCCAGTGCATCGTATAGAGCTTGACCCCGATCGCAGAAACGCCTGTGCCGGCAACAGCCGCGTAGTCGAAGCCCGACAGCAGCGTCCATGGCGGAGGGAACGCCTGCGGCATCAGCCGCACCCGTCCCCCCGAGGCCTCTCTGGTCGTAGCCGCGCAGGACGCAATGAAACGGGTGACGATAGCCGCCTTGGCCTGCAGCCATGCCAGCAGGCCCGGGCGCGTCATCAACAGGCGACCGAGCCCGTAAGGGCCCGCGGCAAGAGCCCGACCCGCATCGCCCGGGGCGAGGCCGGAGAGGGCGCTATAGAGGCCGGCAGCGTCGGAGCGGATCCGCTCGGCGTCGTACCCGAGCTCCTCCATCAGGCGCATGGCGTGGGGGGAGAAGTCGAAGAACAGCGCGTCGAGCGAGTAGGGCGGGTATTCCGGCCAGTCGATCCGCAGCACGTCGATGTCCGGATAGGCGCCGATCACGTCGCGGATCAGGGCCTGCGTATAGGCGAGGATGTGCGGGCTCGCGAGGGAGCCGTTGTTGTCCACGCGGACCCTGGGCGAGGAGCGGTCCGGCAGGGCGGGGCGATCCTCCTCCACCGGGCCGCCGAACTGGACGCGGTAGCCCGGCGGGATCGCCGCCTGCACCTGCAGGTGAACCTCCAGGCCGCGTACCTTGGCGGAACGGATTGCCTGTTCGACGACGTCGCCCTCCTTCCGGGTGAGGTCGTCTGGTTCGGCCGGCCGGTACCGCAAACCGTCATAGAGGCTCCGGCGCGGCTCGAAGCTCGGCGCCGTGCGCACCCACAACTCGCGTCGGCCCCAGAGCGGGCGATCGAGCAGGCGGACCGACCCCGCGCCCCCATCGATAGGAGGCTCCCGGCTGCCCTCTCCGTCCGGCGCGGGCCGCATCACGTAGGGAGACGTCGCGATGGCGGTGATGCCGGCCCGACTGGTGAGATTGTCGAGTACCGACTCGACGCCTTCGACCTGGAAGAACTCCGGGAGGACCGTTACACCCACGCTGCGTTGCGTCACGTGGCCTCTCTTGCTTGACGGAAGAAGGCTCATCACCTTGTTCTCCCTGCTGTATACAGGCATATGGAAGCAGCAGCAACCACATGGCGAACGAATCTACCGGGAGACGGCAATGGAAGCGGGTACTGTCCCGGCGGCCAAGTGGGCGCGGTTGAGGGTCGATCGTCGAAAGCCGGCAGCCGAGCAGGTTTACTCGCAACTGCGCGAAAGGATTGTCCGGCTCGTCTTCAGGCCGCGCGAACCGCTCTATGAGACCGTCATCGCCGAAGAGGCCGGCATCAGTCGCACGCCAGTCCGCGAAGCGCTTCAACGGCTCCGAGACGAAGGGCTGGTCGAGATCTTTCCGGGACTTGGCACCTTCGTCACGCCGCTCGACTTAGCGCGGTTGCACGAGGCCATACGCATCCGCGCGCTTCTGGAAGGTGAAGCCGCAGCAACGGCCGCCTCCTCGCCGGAGTGCGCGTTGACGGGTCAGGCCCTTCTTCAAGTCGTCGAAAACCAGGCCGCGGCATTCGGCCGGAACGAGGCGGAAAAGGTCTATGACCTCGACGCGGAGTTCCACAGAATGATCTTCGAGGCCGCCCATCTCCCGACGATGTGGGGCATGGTGCGTGTCGCACGCGCCAACATGGACCGCGTGCACTACCTCTCGCTCCACCTCAATCGCGGTCCGCTCGCGGTGGAGTTCCACCGTGAGATCGCCAAGGCGATCGCCAAAGGGAACCCGGATGGCGCGCGAGAGGCGATGCAGCGCCACATCGCATCAAACGAAGCGGTCGTCGAGGGGCTGGCCGTTCATCACCCCGAGTACCTTGTACAAGTAGAAGGGAAATAGTTAGCTTCTCTGCGGAGTACAAGGTCAAGCCTGCGGCATTCTAGTGCCCCGTGCCAATCGGTCCAAGTGTTCCCGGCTGAAAGGGAACGTAAGGGGACCTTGCTTCGACCGTTGTCGCGGGCGTGGGTCCGTGCCCATCTGAAGGACAAGTCCATGAGACGCATCGCCAACTGCCTGCTCTTGGCCGCTTTGTTGGCCGGCCATTCCCCGGCATGGGCGCAGGACGTCATCAGAACCGAGGCAGTCCGCATTCCGGCCGGAAAGACGGGTACGGTGATCCGCGGGAGCATCGTCGGCCGCGGGTCGGTATCCTATACGGTCGGGGCGGAGGCCGGCCAGACGATGAACGTCACGTTGAAGCCGTCTAATCTGTTCACGTACTTCAACATTTACGAACCCGGGCGTGGACCGGGCGACGAAGCGCTGGCCGTCAGCGAGATGACGGGTCCCATGGTCCCGGATCTGAACCGGTTCCGGGGGAAACTGCCCACATCCGGCACATACACGATATCCGTCTACATGATCCGCGCTGCCGCGAGACGGAACGAGCGGTCGACCTACCGTCTCGACGTCTCGATCTCGGCGCTCGGCAATGCGGCCTCACGTCCGCCGGTGAAAGCCGATTTCGCCGACGGCCTTCAAGGGGGGCCGGATTTCTGGGAGGTCAGCGGTGTCCAGGCCGGCGATGCGCTCAACATGCGGCGCGGACCGTCGACCAAAGAACCCGTCGTCACGCGCTTCAAGAACGGCGACGTCTTGCGCAACACGGGCTGCCGGATGGCCGATGGACAGCGCTGGTGCGCTGTCGAGAGACCCGAGGATCCTTCGGTGGCGGGATGGGTGGCGGGCAGGTTCCTGCGCGAGGGAAGCTATGCCGGCGCAAGTGCTACGCCTCCTGGCCCGACCCCCGCGGCATCGATCAAGGGAGACGCTCTGGTGGCCGGGACAAGGTTTCACGCCACCGGCGAGATTCCTTGCGCCCGCCGTGCCGGACAACCCATGGAGTCCTGCAAGTTCGGCGTCGTTCGCCGGGGGGGTGGCAACGGGGACGTGACCATCTTCTGGCCAGATGCAGGCAGCCGGACGATCACGTTCGAAAAGGGGACCCCTGTGCGCTTCGACCAATCCGAAACCGGCGCCGGCGCCCGACTGGACGTCAAGCGGAACGCTGACCTCAACATGCTCACGATCGGCGACGAGCGCTTCGAGATCCCGGACGTGGTGATCTTCGGCGGATGACTGGCGGATCGCGACGGGATCAGGGCAAGGGTGTCGCGGCGCAGACGGTGCAGCGTGCGCAGGCGCAGATCAACGCCCTGGAAGGCGAAGTGCGTCGCGACTGGGCCTGCCTTCCGCGCCGGACGTGGAGTTCGTCTGGCGCGTGACCGCTTTCGTCACACGCGATTTCCGGCCGCCATCTACCGCCCGGGCGAGGGTTCGATGGTGCCATCGGCTGCGACGGCCGCGGTATAGCGGTAACGTCGGTCGTCGGATGGGCCATGGCCGACAAAGTCCTGCATAGTATAGACGCTGTTGATGACGCGGGAAGGTTGCGTTCACGCAGAGCGGCGGCGGTCTGCAATAGAAGATCCCCATCCTCTTCGGCACCATCCGTCGGAGCACATCATCCCCGCCGAGGCCCTTTGCAATTCAGGCGGCTGCATTGCGCAGCATAATCCCGATGCGCTCCGCCGCCTGAAGCAGCGGCGCTGCGACGTCGTGCTTGCGGGACGGGACGTCCGCTTCGAGACCCGGGCACTGGAGAACGTAGCGCACGGCTCCGTCGGCATCGAAGACCGGAGCGGCGAGGGTGGTTACGCCCGTTGTGAACTCCGCCCGGCTGATCGCGAAGCCTCGTGCCTGGGTGGCGTCGAGTTCGCGCATCAGGTCCGCCTTGTCGACGATTGTTGTCGGCGTGTAGGCGACAGGCTTCCACCGCGCGAGGATGCGCTTTCGCTCGGCGGCCGGCGCCCACGCCAGCCGAACCCGCATCTGAGCCGGGGCGTCCATCGGGAAGCGGTGGCCGATGGGAACCGATACCAGCAGTTCCGCCGCATCCTCCGCCTTGTCGATGGCGGTGAACGTTCCGTCCGCCTCGATCCGCGTCAGAACGCAGGGGAGCCGCGCGGCTTCCGAGAGCCGCACCAGTTCGGCATGCACCGACGCGGCCTGGGCTCCACCCGCCAGCAGCCGCGAGACGTCCGTCAGCAGTCTCGCCGAAAGATCGTAGCGGCGGCGCTCCGCGTCGAAGCGCACCCACCCCTCCGCCTCGAGCGTCCGCAGGATGTTGAAGCAGTGGCTCTTGGCGATGCCAAGCGACACAGCGATCTCCGACACCCCGGCCGACAGGCGAGGGCTCGCATTCAGGAATCGCAGGATGGCGATTGCCTTGCTCAGGGCCGGTACGCGGGCCGGCTCGCTACGCGCGGCCTGCTTGACAATATCCCTCATTCAATCGGAACCTAGTTCTACTGGTGGAATGTCGTTCTATTACTAGAACAAAGGGGCTCCCGATGTCCATGCCTTCCCGCATTCGCAGTTCGACGCTCGGTCTCGCGGTCGTCGCCTTGTCGGCGCTCGGCGCGACCACGGGCCACGCCACCGAGTTCAAGCTCGGTCATGTCTACGAGGTCTCCCATCCGATGCACGTTGCCGCCGTCGCGGCCGCCGAGCAGTTCAAGGCGTGCACGCAGGGCCGCCACACCATCGGCGTCTATCCGACATCGCAGCTCGGCAACGAGAACGCGCTCAACGAGCAGGTCCGCTTCGGCGGCGTCGACATCATTTTCACGGGGCAGATCTTCGCCTCGTCGGCCTTCAAGCCGCTGGCTATCGGCGCCGCGCCCTTCATCTTCAAGGACAGGCAGCAGGCGCTGCGATATCGCGACAGCGCCGTCTTCAAGGAGCTGTGGGCCGGCTGGAACAAGGCCACCGGCCAGCACATCCTGTCGGCCGGATACTTCGGCGCCTTCAACGTGACGTCTAACACGCCGGTCGAGAAGCCGGCGGACATGAAGGGCATGAAGATCCGCGTTCCCGATGCGCCGATCTGGCTCGCCTTCCCGCGCGCGGTCGGCGCCAACCCGACCCCCGTGGCGCTCGCGGAAGTATACCTCGCGCTCCAGCAGGGCGTAGTGACTGCCTCGGCCAACCCGCTTCCGATCACCTTCGCGTTCAAGTTCTACGAGGTGCAGAAGTACGTAAACCCGACGGCGCACCTCATGGAATTCGTGTTCTGGATCGTCGGCGACCACGTGATGTCGAAGCTCTCGCCGGCCGACAAGGACTGCATGCAGAAGGCCGCCGGCCTCTATGCGGAGCGGTCGACGCAGTTGATCGCCGAGCAGGAGGATGGCCTGCGCGCGAAGATGGAAGCCGACAAGCTGATCACCTTCACCAAGCCCGACATTGCGGCGTTCCAGGCCGCCCTGGCGCCGGCCGTCGAGCAACTCGCCAAGGATCTCGGCGCGTCGGCCGAACTCGTCGCGCGTGTGAAGGGGATCTGACGCAACGCACCGGGCGAGGTCCGCCATGCGAGGCATGATCCGCGAGTACGAGGACGCGATCGCCGTCCTCGTACTCGTTTCGATCTTCATCGTCGTCGTCGTGTCGGTGTTCTTCCGGTACGTCCTCAACGACAGCCTCGTCTGGGCCGAGGAGTTTGCCCGTTTCGGGCTTGTGATCATCACCTTCGTCGGGACCGGGCTCGGCTTCCGCAAGGACAGCCATATCCGGGTCGACCTCGTCGACCGGCTGCCCTCGCCAGTCGCGCGGACGGTTCGGCTGTTCGTGCTGCTCGTCAGCCTTGCTGTTGTGGCCTTCCTCGCCCTCCAGGCGGTCCGGATCATGCCCATCCTCGCCAACTCGCGCAGCGCCGCCATGGAGATGCCGATGAGCTGGCTCTACGCCGTCGTGGCGGCGGGACTGGCGGGCGGCGTCGTCCGGATCGTCGTCGAGATCGTGTCGCTCGTTCGCCCGGTAGCCGTTCGATGATCCTTCTTTTCTCGGCGCTGGCGGTCTTGCTGCTGATCGGTGCGCCGGTCTTCGTCGCCATCGCCGGAGCCTCGATCGTCTACATCGTGGCCAACGGGATCCCGCCGCTCATCGCCATCCAGAAGATGGTCTCCGGCGTCGACAGCTTCCCACTGCTGTGCGTGCCGTTCTTCGTGCTTGCCGGCAGCCTGATGAACGCCGGCGCGATCACCGACCGCCTGTTCGAATTCGCGCACAGGATGGTGGGGCACTGGCGCGGCGGACTCGGCCAGGTCAACATTCTCAACAGCATGATCTTCTCGGGCATGAGCGGCACGGCGATCGCCGATGCGGGCGGCCTCGGCGCGATGGAGGTCCGCGCCATGCGCAACCGTGGCTACGACATGCCCTTCGCCGTCGGCATCTCGGCGGCCTCGGCCACGATGGGGCCGGTCATTCCTCCTAGCCTGCCGCTCGTCGTCTACGGCTTTGCGGCGGGCGCGTCGGTGGGGCAACTCTTCCTGGCCGGCATCGTCCCGGGCATCCTGATGGCCGCCGCCATGCACGTGCAGGTCGCGTGGTACGCGCGCCGCCGCAACTATCCGGTCGAGCCCAGGGCGACATGGGGCGAGCGCCTGGCAGCCCTCAGGACGAGTGCGCCGGCGCTGCTTATGCCGATCATCATCATGGGCGGGATCGTGCTCGGCGTCGCGACACCGACGGAGGCCGCCGCCGTGGCCGCCGCCTACGCGCTGCTCATCGGCGTCTTCGTCTACCGCAGTTTCGGCCTCAAGTCGGTGCTGGGTTCCCTCGTGGAGACGGTCGAGACGACGTCGGTCGTCATGCTGATGGTGGGGGCGTCGTCGCTGTTCGGCTGGATCCTCGTCCGCGAGAATGCGGCGCAGGAATTCACGCGGATGATGCTCGGGGCGATCCAGGAGCCCTGGCAGGCCCTCCTCATCCTCAACCTGATCCTGCTCGTCGCCGGGATGTTCCTGGAGACCATCGCGATCATCCTCATCGCAGTGCCGATCTTCATGCCGGTCCTGACGCAGTTCGGCATTGATCCGGTGCACTTCGGGATCGTCATGGTCCTCAACCTGATGATCGGCCTGATGACCCCGCCGGTCGGCCTGCTGCTCTTTGTCATGGCGCGGATCTCGGGGCTGGACTTCTACGCCACGTTCCGCGCCTGCCTGCCGTTCCTCGTGCCGATCTTTGCGGTGCTGATCCTGATCACCTTCGTGCCGGCGATACCGCTGGCGCTCCCGAACTTCTTCATGCGCTGAAACGCAGACCGGAGGCCTTCCCATGCCGCGGATCATCGATCTGAGCGTCACCATCGAAAACAACATGCCGGCGCACAAGAACATGCCCCGGCCGGTGTTCCTTCCGTGGATGACCCATGAGAGTTGTCTCGCCTACAACCAGGGCGTTCCGGGTGATCCGTTCACGACACCGATCGAGTTCGTCGGCATGCTCAATCACGTCGGCACGCACGTCGATGCGTTCTTCCACCTGAGCCCCACGGGCGCGCCGATCGACGAGATGCCGCTCGATCTCTTCATGGGCCCCGCCGTCTGCTTCGACCTGACACACATCCCCGACCTCGGCGACATCGACGTGGCCGACATGGAGGCCGCCGAGCGCAAGGCGGGCGTGCGGGTGGAGGGCCACATCGTGCTGCTCAACACCGGGCTGCACCGCCGCCACTACCCGAACGACAGCGTCATGTTCTCCAATCCCGGGCTGACTGCGGCGGCGACGCACTGGCTCGCCGACCGGGGCTCGCGCCTGCACGGCGTCGAGGGCCCCTCGACGGATCGTCCGAACTGGGCGGAATTCCCCAGCCACCGCGTGTCGCGCGACCGCGGCATGACGCATGTCGAGTGGCTGTGCAATCTCGAGGAGCTCGTCGGCGTCGGCGTGTTCCAGTTCCAGGCCTTTCCGCTGAAGTTCAAGAAAGGGTCCGGCTCTCCTGTCCGGGCGCTCGCGTTCCTGGATTGACCGCCATGCCCCTGAACGACATCGACCGCATGGATGCTGTCTCGCTCTCGGCAGCGATGCGCCGCCGCGAACTTTCCCCTGTCGAGGTGACGGCGCGGTCGCTGGAGCGACTGGAGGAGACCGAGAGCGCGCTGAACGCCTTCGTCACCGTCGATCGGGACGGCGCCATGGTGCAGGCGCGCGCCGCGGAGGCGGAGCTTCTTCGCCAGCCGGTGGAATCTACCGACAGGCCCCTGCTCGGCGTGCCCGTGTCAGTCAAGGACCTGATCGATGTCGCGGGCCTGCCGTGCACCTTCGGCTCGCTGACGATGAAGGACTACGTCCCGCACGAGGACGCCCCCTCCGTCGCACGCGTGCGGCACGCAGGTGCGGTGATCATCGGCAAGACCACCACCTCGGAGTTCGGCTATCGCGGCTACACGAAGAGCCTCGTGCACGGCAACACGGCCAATCCCTGGAATCTCGGGCGGACGCCCGGCGGCTCGTCCGGCGGCGCCGTCGCCTCGGTGGCGGCCGGCGTGACCTCGATCGCGCTGGGAACCGACGGCGGCGGCTCCATCCGGTCGCCCTGCGCCCTGACCGGGCTCGTCGGCATCAAGCCGACCTTCGGGCGCGTTCCGGTCTGGCCGGCGAGCGCCACGCCCACGCTGGCTCACGTCGGCCCCATCGCCCGCACGGTCGAGGACGCGTCGATCCTCCTGCGAGCCATCGCCGGCCCCGACCTGCGCGACGCCTTTTCGCTCTATCCGGCGATGGCGGGCGAGCCCGACGAACGCGCCGTCCGCCGGCTGCGGGTGGCTTTCAGCCCGACGCTCGGTTACGGGCGGCCTGACCCGGACGTTGCCCGCGCGGTCGAGGCGGCGGTGCAAAGGCTCCGCACCATCTGGCCCGATATCGAACTGGTCGACACCGTCTGCCCCGATCCGGCCGAGATCCTGGGAGCCGAGTTCATCGGCGGCTGCAGCGCACGCTTAGGTGACGCCATCGACGCGACCCCCGACCTCATCGACCCTCCACTGCTCGCAGCCATCCGGGACTTTCGTGCGATGGGCTCCGACCGCTTCGCGCGCATCATGCGCCGGCGCCTCGAACACCGGGAGACGCTGCGCCGGTTCTTCGAGCGCCATGACCTGCTGCTGACGCCGACGACGCCCTGCGTGGCGTGGGACATCGAGCGCGGTCTTCCGCCCGGCCACGAGACGGCGGCGGTGTGGTCCTACTTTACCTATCCATTCAACCTCGGCCACCAACCGGCGGGCTCGCTCCCCTGTGGGTTCGGCCGGAACGGGCTGCCTGTCGGCCTACAGTTCATTACACAGATGCTGCAGGAGCCCGTTCTCGTCGCAGCCATGCGGGCGGCGGAGCACGCCCTTGGACGGCCGGTGTCGACGCCTGTCGACTGCCGTCCGCAAGGTGCGTGAGAGCATCACGTGTCCCACGCTCATGCCGAGAGATCGGCATGGAATTCCCGCCGAAGGCGATCGCTCCGATGTGGAAGACTCGCTCGAAACCTGCGTGCCGGGCGACAGCGGCCAAACGACCGTTGGCATCTCGACGAGATTGGCCGAATCCGACCGTCGCGGCGTGACGGCGAGGATCGACAACTCGAACCATGCGCGCGGGCTGGTTGAGTTGACAGTGCCCCCCCCAGTTCATCACACGTCCAGCAGCAGACGTGTCCCGCGGCAGCGGGACACACAGATCGTCATCACGGTGTTCGAGGCTTGTTCAGCTGGCGACAGAAAACTGTCGCGATGATCGGGAGTGCCCGTGATTACACGGGTCAGGCACTGTCCGCACACGCCCTCCTGGCAGGAGAACGGCACGTCCAGGCCGGCGTCCAGCAGCGTCTCGAGGATCCCCTCGTGAGGTCGGATGACAAAGCGTCGGCCCGCTCGCGCGAGCACGACTTCGAATTCCCCTTCCGCGAGCGCCCCGGCCTCGCCAGGCGCCTCGTCATCGGACGACGACATGGAGGCCCCAGCTATGCGGTCGCCGCCCGATCGGCGTAACGCTTCTGTTCCGCGGCCAGCTTGCGGGCAAAGAGGCGTTGCACCTGGACCGATCCGGCATCGGCCTTGAGGATAACCTGCGGCGGCAATTGACCGAGGTCGATACGGCGCTGCACCGCCTCCACGACGACGAGATCTTCGTTGAACGCCTTTGTCGCCTGCTCGGTGACGTTGCGCTCGCAGGTACGGTCGTCGAGGGCGAAGTTTCTCAGCAGGAACCAGAAATAGTGCGTGGTCTTGTCGGTCTCGGGCGTCAGGAAGTCGATGCCGCGAATACAAAGGAGTCGGCTGCTATCGCCGCCGCGGAGGCTGACCGAACGGGTGAGCGAGTCGGCTGCCAGATCGAGATCTTCTGGCGAGATGCTGTCGGCCGGCGCGGTGCCTGTGTCGATGATGCACAGTGATGGCGGGGCGACGCGATAGACCTGCCAGCGGTGGACATTGCCCTTGTAGTTGCCAAGGCTTTGGAAGAACGGAGCGGGCGGACTGTCACGCACGATGCGGGTCACGGCGACATGATCCTCATGAACGGAGGTCTCGATAGGAAGCTCCGCCTCGGTCGAGTTGCTGAGGGTCTTGGCATGGACGTAGGTCACGTGGGACGGATCGATGAGGTTGTCCGTCATCAGCTGGTACCCGCCCTTGTAATGCATCCGCTCGCCGCGGGAGGGAGCCCACTGGCCGTCGCTCATCTGGGGAATGTCGATGATGAGGGCGGGGTCGGCCTGTTCGGCATCGCCCATCCAGATCCAAATCCAGCCGTACCGCTCGACCACGGGGAAACTGCGCGTGCGGGCGTTGCGCGGAATGGTCTCCTGCCCGGGGATGCGCACGCAACGACCCGAGCCGTCGAACGTCATGCCGTGGTAGCCGCATACCACCGTATCGCCCTGAACATAGCCGCCCGACAGAGGCATGAACTTGTGCGGGCAGGAGTCCTCGAGCGCTGCGACGGATCCGTCCTGCCGGCGAAAGAAAACCAGCGGAACGTTCAGGATGGTGCGGGCCAAGATCGTGCGGGTCACCTCGTGGTGCCAGGCCGCCACGTACCACGTATCCTTGATGAACATGCCTATGTGCTCCTGCGGGTACGGAGCGCTGCCACGGCAGCGGGCGCGGCTTCCAGAGAAGCGGCCGGGCCGGCCTCCAGGCGAACGGTCCTCGGGATACGTTTCCGAATTTTCTAACGCTTGTAAGTTTTCTGGACGTTAGCCCGGGTGTTCAGCATGCGCAAGGAGGGGCGGGGGCCTGACTTCGGGCGCGCGCAGGACTCGCGCGAGCCGCTCCGAGCTCTGCTCCCCGTAGGCACCACGCGGCGTCTCTGAACGGAATACCCGGCACAAGGCACTGGACACGGCCGCGGCTGCATCGCATCATAACCGTGATCACAGATTATCGCGTATCGAACTCCAAACAAACAATCAGCAGCGAAACCGCGGCTGCTCCACGGGAGGAATTCATGACGACGATGTCCCTTCGACTGGTCCTGCGGCCGGCAGCAGTGCTCGGCCTTGCGCTGGCCGCGTCAGTGCCGGCGTTGGCCAATCCGGGTCCGAACTGCACATTGGCCACGCCGACGGACAAGGCTGAATGCGCGACAGTGACGATGGCAATCGGCGCGCGTACGACAAGCCTCGATCCATCCGCGGGTGGTCCGAGCACCGACTACCAGCCGATGTATCCGCAACAGGGTTTGCTCTACCGGTACGACATCAATCTCGTGCCTCGCATGGATCTGATCGAGGCTGAGAGCGTGTCGCCCGACGGCCTCACCATCACCCAGACGATCAGGAAGGGCGCCAAGTATTCCGATGGAACTCCCGTTCTCGCGGAAGACGTCGTTTTCGCCTTCGAGCGGTGGAGAGCCGCGGGAATCTCCAGCGCCTTCATCGCTCCGATCAAGTCCGTGACGGCGCAGGGCGATGGAACCATCGTGTGGAGCCTGTCTTCCCCGTATCCCGACTTCAAGCATGCCATCGCGTCGCACTTCCTCGGCATCCATCCGAAGAAGCAGATCCAGGAGAAGACGCCTGCGGAGTATTTCAAGAAGCCCGTGAGCGCCGGCCCGCTCATGCTTTCGGAGTGGACCCCCGGGACCGATCAGATGGTTCTGAAGGCCAACCCGCACTACTGGGCGAAGCCCCATGTGCAGGAACTGCGCATCGTCGTCATTCCGGATCCTACCTCGCGCCTTCTTGCGCTGCAGCAGGGTTCAGTCGACTACGTCTATACGCTTCCGCTGAATGCAGCGTCGCGAAATGACGATTCCAAGGTCACGATCATCAATCATGCCGAACCCGGCACCTTCATGCTGGCCGTCAACAATTACCAGGGACAGCCGAACGCCGCGCTGAAGGACAAGAAGGTCCGACAGGCCATGTCGCTGGTCATCGATCGAAAGCGGGTGGCGGACATCGGCTTTTTCGGGATTCCCGAGCCGGCCTGTGCCTATGCGTTCAAGCCCGGCAACCCATACTTCCAGTGCTCGCTTCCCAATGACGGGCGCCCGGACGTCGCCGCAGCCAAGGCACGGCTGGCGGAGACGGCATGGCCCACCGGCTTCTCCTTCGAGATGATCGTCCCGGCACGGCCGCAATGGGCGGAAGCCGCACAGGTCGTCGCGGCGGATCTCGCGAAGATCGGCATCACCGCGAACGTGAAGCCTTTGCCGGACGCAGATATCACCACGCGGATACGCGCCCGTAACTACGAACTGGTCTTCTTCCGCAATGCAGTCCAGACTCCGATCCTGCAGTTGCGCAACTGGTTCTTCCCCGGGGGAGCCTGGGTCGTGAATTCCGGCTTCGAGAACCCGACGGCTGCCGCGCTCCTGACCGAGGCCGGATCCTCGAGCGATCCGGCGAAAATCAAGGACTTGCTGCGCAAGCTGGAGCTACTGGCGGTGGACGACTCCTCCTACATCCCGCTGACGTCGCAGTTCTCCCTGAGCGGCATTCGCCATGCGCGCGGCGTCGTGGAGGCGGTCAGGCCGGGCGAGTATCTGTTCGTCAAGACGACACCTGCATTGCCGGCCAATTGATCCGGCGGGCAGCCGCTTCCCCTGGTACCCGGCGCGGTGACGCGCCGGGCGCTTGCCGGGGTATCCATCAGTCTGGCGTGTATCGGCGCAGGTGATCGACGTTGCATATGGACGCGACCGACCACTCTCGTTCCGCAGGACGTCGCGTTCTGGGCAGTCTCGGCTACCGCACGCTGCGCGCCGCCGCCGTCTCCTTCTGGGTGATGGTGATCGCATTCGGCCTGATCAGGCTCGCGCCGGGAGACCCCGTGCTCGCGCGGCTCGGCGCCGAGGCGGAGCCGGCCGCAATCGAGCGGCTTCGACGCCAGCTGAGACTGGATGTCGATCCTGTCACGCAGTTCGTCGAGTACTTCCTCGCTCTTTTGAAAGGCGACCTGGGAGTTTCGATCGAGAATGGAAGGCGCGTCAGCGACATCATCGCAACCTCGCTACCCGTGACACTCTGGGTCATCGCCGTCACGGTCGTCCTCGGCCTCTGCATGGCGGTCCCTCTGGCTGCCTGGGTCGCAACGGCCCGGCATTCGTCGGTGCCGTACATCTTTCGCGCAGTGACATCCGTCTTCCTGGCGATCCCCGCCTTCTTCACCGCTCTCATCGCCCTGATCGTTCTTGGCGTCCACTACGGCGTCGCGCCGATCATCGGCTACAAGCCCGACTTTCCTGAGAACCTCTATTACGTCTGGCTGCCCGCCCTGGTCATCTGCACGCATCTCGTTCCCGTGCTGTCGCGGGTTCTCTACAGCTCCATCAAGGAGACCATGGCGGAGGAGTTCGTCGAGACGGGCGTGGTCCGAGGCGTCGGCAGGCTGAGGTTCTACTGGTACTATCTGTTACGCCCGTCCCTGGCGCCTTCCATCGTGCTGCTGAGCTACATGGTCGGTGTGATGGTCGGCGCCACGGTCATCATCGAGACCATCTTCTCGCTTCCCGGAATTGGCCGAGCGCTTGTCGGGGCCGTCATCGGTCGCGACTATCCGGTGGTCCAGGGCTGCGTCTTGCTCTTCGGACTCGCGGTCGTCGCCATCAACCTCGTGGGTGACGTGCTCGCGAGCTGGCTCGATCCGAGGCTGGAACTGAGATGACGGCCGTGGCGAGCGAGACGGCTGCCGACCCGGACAGCGACGGGCCCGGACTTTACCGCGAGGGGCGCATCGGCATATGGGTCGGCTCCCTTATGCTGCTGGCGATGCTTGTCGCGGGCGCGCTGGTTCCTGCATTGAGCGAGTTCCACCCCAACGAACTCGTCGCGCGGCCTCTCCTGCCTCCGTCCGCAACTCACTATTTCGGAACGGATCAACTCGGTCGCGACGTCTTCGTAAGGGTCTTCGCGGCCGTCTACAGGGATCTCGGCGTCGCCTTCCTCGGCGTCGTGATCCCTCTCGTGGTCGGCACGCTGGTGGGGATCGTGCTGAGTACTTTGCGGAACGGGTTCGTCGTCAACGCCATCAATACCTTGATCGAGGCGATCAATGCGCTGCCGCTTCTGGTCCTCGCCATCGCCCTGATTGCGATCCTGGGACCCGGATTGACGAGCATCGTCATCATCCTGGCCCTGACAAACTGGGCCCGCTATGCCCGGATTGCCCAAACGCGCGCCGCCGTGGTGAAGCAGCAGGGCTTCATGGAGGCCGTTCGGTTGCTCGGCTATTCGCGCACCCGGATCTACCTCCGTCACTTCCTGCCGAACGTCTCCTCGGAGACGATCGCCTACGGGCTGAGCGACTTCATCCTCGTGATCATGCTCGTGTCGGGACTGTCATTCCTGTCGCTGGGGGCCGCTCCTCCGACAGCCGAGTGGGGCGTCATGATGAGCGAAGGGCGCCCCTTCGTTCGCGACGCCTGGTGGATGACGATCTTCCCGGGTCTCGCCTTGTGCTGGGCAGGGGTCGCCCTGTCGTTTCTTGCCGAGGGCCTGCATCGTCGCGAGCAAGGAATCTCCTGATGTCCGGCGCTCCTCTACCAGTTCCGGCGCCCGCGCTCGTCGATGTCAGCGGCCTGCGGATCGGTATCCGGCAGGGAAGCCGCGAGCCGTTGCGTGTCGTCGACAGGGCCGACTTCCAGATCGGTCGCGGCGAAATCGTGGGACTGGTCGGCGAATCGGGATCCGGAAAGTCGATGGTCTGCCGCAGCCTGATCGGCACTCTTCCTCGTCGCGGCGCCTTCATCATGTCGGGCAGGATCGAGTTTGCCGGCCACGATCTGGCGTCGATCGACGAGAGAGCCTGGCGCGATATCCGCGGAAAGAAAATAGGTTACATCACCCAGAGCGCCCTGGCCGGATTGAATCCGGTCATGACGATCGAAGCGCAATTGCGCGAGGCGATCGACCAGGATCTTTCGGCGAATGCCGAATCGAGCGCCGCAAGGGCGAAGGGCCTGCTGGACGTCGTCCGTATTCGGCGGCCGGAAGTCGTGCTCAGGCAGTTTCCCCACCAGCTGTCGGGCGGAATGCGTCAGCGAGTCATCATTGCCTCCGCAATCGCACCACGACCGCAATTGCTCGTCGCCGACGAGCCGACGACTGGCCTCGACGTGACCGTGCAGGCCGAGATCATGAAGCTCCTGAGGACGATCCAGGCGGACATGGGATTGTCCATTCTTCTCGTTTCTCACGATCTGGCGTTGATCGACGATGTTTGCGAGAAGGTCGTTGTCATGCACGCGGGCGCATGCATCGAAACGGCCGGTGTGGAGCAGCTCGCGAAGCCGAAGCACCCCTATACGGCAGCCCTCCAGCGCTCCCGGATCGAACTGGCTGCACCGGGCCAGGAACTCGTCACGATTGTCGGTCGACCGCCCGCCGTCGGATCCTGGCAGGCGGGCTGCCGGTTTGCGGACCGATGCGACATGGCCCGCAGCGACTGTCGACAAGGAGATCATCCTCCGCTCCGGCCCATCGGCCAGGGCCGCTCGTCAGCCTGCCTGCACTGGGACCGACTTCCATGAGCAATGCCGAAGACCATCTGATGGTCGCCGACGGGCTGGGAGTTTCATTCGGGTCGGGCCGGAACCGGTTTGCCGCGGTCAAGGGGGTCTCGCTGTTTCTCGGTCAGGGCGAGGCGATCGGCATCGTGGGGGAGTCCGGCAGCGGAAAGTCCACGCTGGCCCGCGTTCTCGTCGGTTTGCAGAAGCCCGATACAGGCTCCGTGACGTTCAAGGGGCGGTCGGTGTTCGATGGCTCCCAGCCTTATCCAGGCGATTTGCGCCGCCAGGTGCAAATGGTCTTTCAGGATCCCTATACGAGCTTGAATCCCCGCCTGAGCGCGTTGGGTACGGTCGCAGAGGCATGGCGTGTTCATCATCGCTGTTCGATGGCGGATGCGCGGGAAGAAGCCTTCCGCGTTCTCGAGAGCATGGGAGTTGCGCGACACGACGCGCTCAAGAAACCGCGCCAGCTCTCCGGCGGGCAGCGCCAGCGTGTGAGCGTTGCCAGGTCGCTATCGGCCGAACCGTCAGTCCTCGTGGCCGACGAGCCAACGTCTGCGATCGATCAGAGCGCTCAGGCGCAACTTCTGAACCTGTTCAATCGCCTCCTCGGGGAAGGATTGTCGATCATCCTGATCTCCCACGACCTCGCCGTGATCAGGTACATCGCGCGCCGAACCTACGTCATGCGGGAAGGCGAGTTCGTCGAGGGAGGGGAGACGGAGCAGGTCTTCTCCAATCCGCGTCACGAGTACACAAGGGCACTGATCGCATCGATCCCCGGCCGGAAAAGACATGGCGCCGGCTGAACCCGACGATCCCTCTCAACTGGAGAACGACATGGCAGATACTCGATCATCGGCAATGCTCCACGATCTCTCAGGAGCTGTCTGTGTCGTGACCGGTGCGGCGGCCGGCATCGGTTTCGCGACGGCGCGGCTGCTGGGACGGCACGGCGCCACGGTCGCTGTCATCGACATCCGCGAGAAGGAGATGCGTGAGGCTGTCGGCTTGCTTCAGGCCGAAGGTCTCGCGGTTCATGGCTGGGCAGGGGATGTGTCGGACGAGGCGACAGTCGAAATGCTCGTCGAGCAGATCTCCGCGCAACTCGGCCTGATCGATGTCCTGGTCAACAACGCGGGCGTTGGTTGCCATATCCTTCCGGAGACGCTCGAGATCGCGGACTGGAGACGGGTGCTCGACGTGAACCTCACCAGCACCTTCCTGATGTCGCGCGCCGTGGCGCAGCGTCTCATGAAGGCACGCCGCGGTGGGCGCATCGTGAATGTGAGCTCCATCGCCGCCAGCGCGGCGCTCGGGCGGGGAAACATGTGCTACAGCGTTGCCAAGGCCGGCGTGAACCAGATGACCCGCGAACTTGCGGTCGAATGGGCAGGCGCCGGCATCCGCGTCAACGCCGTCCAGCCCTGCCAGGTCAAGACGCCCAGCTTCGTCGACTGGGTCGAGACCCCGGAGGGGCGGGAACTTCTGGCCCGAATGCTGCGCGGCATTCCCCTCGGACGACTTGCCGAAGCCGATGAGATCGCTGCGGCCATTCACTTCCTCGTTTCGGGCGCCTCGTCGATGATTACCGGCGTCATGTTGCCGGTCGATGGCGGAAACCTGAGCTTGAATGCCGGCGGCACACCTCGCTAGGGCGTCTGCGCCCGCCGGGCGGCAATTGCGCTGACGCAGACTGCGGAGTACCACGATCCACCAGCGATCGAGACTCCGTGGCGTCAGTCCAAGAAGCGAATGAGCAAGAGAAATCTCGGGGCGGCTGCTCCTGCCGACGAACGGCTTGCCCGCGATGACGAAGGGGGCACGACGCTCGGAGAGCGTGTCCGCGTGATTT
Source organism: Hyphomicrobiales bacterium (assembly GCA_027489275.1). Taxonomy (GTDB): domain Bacteria; phylum Pseudomonadota; class Alphaproteobacteria; order Rhizobiales; family Beijerinckiaceae; genus Alsobacter. The sequence continues at coordinate 15,605 of JAIYAB010000089.1, read as the reverse complement.
TGTCAGAGCGTCTGATCGCCGGTGAGTATTCGCCTGGATCGAAGCTCTCGTTGCGCAAGCTGGCGGACACGCTCGGGGTCTCGATGACGCCCGTCCGCGAGGCGATCAACCGCCTGGTCGCTGACCGCGCGGTAGAGGTGACCCCCAATCGCGCTGTTCGCGTCCCGACAATGACCGTCTCTCAGTTCCGCGAACTGACCCAGTTGAGGATCGACATCGAGGGCATGGCGGCCTTCCGCGCCGCGGGTCTCCGGCATGATTCGGACATTCCCGAAATGGAAGCCTTCGAAGCTGCTTTTCGGGAGGAGGGACGCAAGAAAAAGCCGGATCTGGCCAAGGTCGTCGCCGCAAACCAGCGGCTTCACTTTGCCATCTATCGCGCAACACGCTCGCCCATGCTGGTCGAGATCATCTCGGGGCTTTGGTTGAAGGCTGGCCCGATCCTCAACCTCGACATGCGCAGCAGTCCGGAGAGGCTTTCGTCCAGCCATGCTCTCGGACTTCACGCGGCGGCCGTGGGAGCCATCGCGCGCCGCGATGGCGAGGCCGCCCGCGCGGCCATCGCAGCAGACATCCACAATGCCAGCGAATTCATCATCGCGCGCCAAGTCCTGCCGGAGTGAATTGGCAGCGTCGCCCCCAGCAGCAGCACTCATTCAGGCTCGGGGCGGCTAACTCAACATTTGCGTATCGCCACAGACCGAGATGGCCTGGCCGGAGATCGTCCGTCCACGAGGGCTGGCGATGAACAGGATCTGATCTGCAATCTGCTGAGGCGTCACATACTCCTTCAGTGATGTGAACGAGAATGCCCTGGCCTCCATGTCCTTGAAGGAGATCCCACGCTGCTGGGCTTTCGATTCGAGGACCCGTCGCTGACGATCGCCGGCGACGATGCCTGGCAGGATGGCGTTCACGCGGATGCCGTCTTCTCCTAGTTCCATGGACAGGGTCTTGGTCAGGCCAATGACGCCCCACTTCGCTGCCGCGTAGGGGGCCCGCAACGGAAATCCCAACCTGCCGGCTGCCGACGACAGGTTGACGATCGACGCGTTCTCGCTGCGTCTCAGAAAGGGCAGCGCAAGGCGGATGCAGTTGTACTGACCGGTCAGGCAGACGGCGAGGCAGCGGTCCCAATCCTCCACCGCGATATCGTCGATGCGGCCCGTCGGGCCGGCGATGCCGGCGTTGTTGACGAGAACGTCCAGCCCCCCGAGATCGCGCGTTGCCCGCTCGAACAGCGCCGACACGGCATCGCGATCGGCGACATCGCAAACAGTACCGCCGATGGCGGGATCCGTTTCGGCGAGAACAGCACAGGCGCTCGCGTCCACATCGCAGACATGCACCCGGGCGCCCTCGCGAACGAAGGCCCGGGCAATCTCCCGTCCGATGCCGCTGGCGCCCGCGGTCACAAGGACTTTTGCGCCACTCAACCCCATGTCCATCCTTCTACTCCGCTCACCTCGACCGACGGCTTCGGGCTTTCATCGCGCGAAGATGCCCGGGCATTCGAATTGTCTTTGCCACGATCTTCATCGACAGGGGGCGAGTTCGATGCCCATGGGTTCCGGCCCCGCAGAGACCTCTCACTGAGCAGGCTGGACAGAGCATCCTGCATTCGCCATTCTAACTGTGATCACATATTGCCATCGATAGGCAAGCCCGACAAACCTTCGATGCTTCCAGGGAGAGAGACAATGGCCGCCTACAAGGTCTTGACCGGGCATGGAGCTCCTGAGCCGACCGTCCCCAAGCCCGCCGTTCTTCCTCGCCCATCGATCGTTACCGTCCAGGACGGTCTTCCCGTGATCTATGGCATGGAGACAGCGCCGGCCTGTGGAATTCGGGTGGTCCATCCGACCAATCCAAAAGCCCGGTCAAAGAACCACAGCATCGCCATGCTTTACGTGCCGCCTCACGGCATCATGGATCTGCATTCACATGAGACCGAAGAGACGTATTGCGTCATCTCGGGACACGGGACGATCCTGTACGAGGGGGGCAGCGAGCCTGTCGGGCCGGGTACGTTCATCTATCTGCCGTCCTGGTGCGTGCACGGGATTCACAACACCGGAACCGAAGTCCTCGTCGTCCTGCTGGCGACGTCGCCTCCCAATCCCTGATCAATCGATTGAAACGCGTGGTGTTTCGACGCGCCGCGAGTCTCTCCGCTTGACCGGCGCGGGAGACTGACGGGCTTGGGTGTCACGGCGGGTTCCTGCCCTCGCGGAGGTAGAAAGCGTGCCCGAATACCACGACCTGGCGCCAAGGGAACGGTGGCGCGAACTTCGTTCGACGAGCGCTGACTGGGCGTCGCTTTCGCCTGCCGGGTTGGGCACCATGCTCGCCTCCCTCCACGTCATTCGAGCCTTCGAGGAAAAGGTTCTGGAGCTTGCAGGGATGGGACTGGTGCACGGCCCGGCTCATTCCGCGATCGGCCAGGAAGGGGGTGCCGTGGGCTCGGTGATGAGCCTTCGCGCGGGCGACGAGATCAACGGCTCCCACCGGGGCCATCACCAGTTTCTGGCCAAGTCGCTCCAGCATGTTGCACCGGATGGACTTTGCGTCGGCGCCGGGGCCCTCAGCGAAGGTGTGCGCCACCTGTCGCGCAAGGCTCTGGCCGAGATCATGGGGCTCTCGGAGGGATTCTGTAAGGGCCGCGGCGGCTCGATGCACCTGCGCTGGCGGGATGCGGGCAACCTCGGGACCAATGCAATCGTTGGCGGCGGTGTACCGCTCGCCGCCGGTGCGGCCTGGGCCCACAAAAGGGCCGGGAGCGCTGGCGTGGTCGTCACCTACTTCGGTGACGGCGCGATCAACATCGGATCGGTGCTCGAAACCATGAATCTCGCGGCCGCATGGCGGCTCCCGCTGTGCTTTTTCATCGAGAACAATCGCTATGCTGTCTCGACGACGGTCGAGGAATCGACGGCGGAGCCGAGGCTTTCGTCGCGCGGTACGGCCTTCTCTATTCCATCCTGGAAGGTCGACGGCATGGACCCCCTTGCCGTTCATCTCGCCATGAACGAAGCGGTGGCCCTGATGCGTGACGGCGGCGGTCCTACCGTGATCGAGGCTGACGTCTACCGCTTCTTCCACCAGAACGGCCCGCTGCCGGGAAGCGCGTTCGGCTATCGCACGAAGGAAGAGGAGGCGGCATGGCGCCAGCGCGATCCGTTGGATCGTGTGGCACGCGAAGCGATGGAGCGTCAGCTCTTTGGCGAAGAGGGCATCCGCGCGCTCCGCGAAGGCGCCGTCGCGATGATGGACGATATTGCCGACAGCATGCTCGAGCATGTGGACGGCAAGCGCAGGATCGTCCCCGCCTTGTGGCCAGACAGGTCGTTTCGCGACTTCGGGATCCGGGGTGACCTGTCGGAATTCGACGGCGTTCGTACCGAAGAGTCGGAGACGTTCAAAGGTCCCGTTACACCATCAGCCACATTCGTCGATGTCATCGCCCGGGTCTTGCACCGGCGCATGGAGGAGGATCCCAGGATCATCATCCTGGGCGAGGATGTCCATCGCCTGAAGGGAGGCACCAACGGCGCGACGCGTGGCCTGCATCAGGCCTTTCCCGATCGGGTCCTCGGAACGCCGATCTGCGAAAACGCCTTCTCCGGTATGGCCGGAGGAATCGCGATGGACGGTCGCTTCATCCCCATCGTCGAATTCATGTATGCCGACTTCACCTGGGTCGCTGCCGATCAGATTTTCAACCAGATCGCGAGGGCGCGCCATATGTTCGGCGGAGACGGCGACATGCCGCTCGTGCTCAGGACGAAAGTTGCCATGGGCACCGGTTACGGGTCTCAACACTCGATGGACCCGGCCGGTCTGTACGCGACGTCAGCCGGCTGGCGGATCGTCGCACCGTCCACGCCGTTCGACTATGTCGGCCTGATGAACAGTGCGATCCGTTGCAAGGATCCGGTGCTGGTCATCGAACACGTCGAACTTTACAATTCCCAAGGCTCGGCGCCCGAGGCAGACCTCGACTACTTCATTCCACTTGGCAAAGCGAAAGTCGTTCGACAGGGCGCGGCGATGACCGTGCTCACGTATCTCTCGATGGTCGCCAAGGTTCGGGCGGTTGTGGACGAACTCGGGATCGACGCCGAGATCATTGACCTGCGATCCCTCGACCGGGCCGGCATCGACTGGCACACGATCGAAGCATCGGTTCGCAAGACCCACAAAGTCCTTGTGGTCGAACAGGGGCCGATCGGAACGTCCTACGGCGGTATCCTGGCCGCCGAAGTGCAGGACCGTCTCTTTGACTGGCTCGACCAACCGGTCCATCGCGTTCTGGGCGGCGAAGCCTCCCCGAGTATCTCCAAGGTTCTCGAAGCTGCTGCCTGCGCCGGTCCGGCGGACATTGCGCATGGCCTCAGGCATGTCCTTCGGCAGTCCGGCATGTCATCGTCCCAGGAACAGGCACGCAATCCGACCTGCTGACGGAAGCGTTGACTCTTTTTGTGATCACAGATCGACTGTAGGCGTGGCCAACAACTCGCCAGGGGGATTTGCACGATGGCAGCGACGAAGAAGGTCATCATCACCTGTGCGGTCACCGGTGCGATCCACACGCCGTCGATGTCACCGTATCTTCCTGTCACGCCTCAGGAGATCGTCGATGGTGCGCTCGGGGCGGCTGAAGCAGGCGCTTCGATCATCCACCTTCACGCCCGCAAGCCTGACACGGGGGAGCCCGACCAGTCTCCAGAAGCTTTCGGTCGATTTCTGCCGCAGATCAAGCAGGCGACGTCCGCCGTGATCAATCTGACGACGGGTGGTGGCCCGGGCATGACCAAGGAAGAGCGCGTTCGACCGGCCGCCGTCTTCAAGCCGGAAGTCGCGTCACTGAACATGGGCTCCATAAACTTCGCCCTCCATCGGATGCTCGAGCGCTACACCGATTTCAAGCATGCCTGGGAGAAGCCGGCTCTGGAGCGGTCGAAGGACGCAGTCTTCCGCAATTCGTTCGCCGATATCGAGTTCGTTCTGGAAACCTGCGCCGGCAACGATACTCGCTTCGAGTTCGAGTGTTACGACATTGGACATCTTTATAATCTCAAGTATTTCCTCGACCAGGGGCTTGTGAAACCGCCCCTGTTCATCCAGTCCTGCTTCGGTATTCTCGGCGGGATCGGCACTCATTTCGAGGATGTCACGATGATGAAGCGGACGGCGGACCGCCTGTTCGGCGACCAGTATGTCTGGTCCGTCCTTGGCGCGGGCGCGGCCCAGATGCGGGTCGCGACAGCCTCGATCTCCATGGGCGGCAACGTCCGGGTGGGACTGGAGGATAGCCTGTGGTCAGGCGCCGGCCGCCTCGCGCGCTCGAATGCGGAACAGGTGCGGGCAGCGCGGACAATCATCGAAGCCATGGGCTACGATGTTGCAACACCGGACGAAGCGCGCGCCATGCTTCACCTGAAGGGCGCCAACCGAACATCAATCTAGAGAACGATCCCGGGCGTTGTCACGTCAACGCTGACGGCCAGCGGACGCGACGACGTTCTACTCCCGCTCCCGCGTCGAACCGGGCTCGCACGGTAAGCCGACGAGGCGGCTCATCGTCGTGAACACGCCGATGCGGGCCAGCAAGACCCGGATATGCTCGACGGCCGCATTGACGAGGAACGCGCGCACGACGTGGAAGGCCGTGACGAGGCCAACGGACAGATGCAGCGTCTGCGCGGTAATTGCCATTTCGGCGAAGCCTCCGGGCGATGCGCCGAGCGCCGCGCTGGCGAGATCGAGACCGCTCAGGCGGGAGAGCAACGCCGCATAGGCGCCCATGATAGCGGCCACGATGATGATCGTTCCTGTGACCGCCACAGCGAAGCGCGGCAGGCGCATGAGGCTCTCGCGCCTGAACCGCGCGCCGACCGCGATGCCGATCATGAACTGGCCGGCATAGAACAGCCAGGTGGGCAGCTTGCCGACCAGCAGCCCAAGCGCCGCGGCCGTTCCCGTGCCGATCAGGGCCCCCAGCATCCAGGGATTGTTGAACCGCAGGAGCCGCGCGAGCCAGACCCCGCCCGCGCCGAGCGCGAGCGCGAGGAGCGTGTGGAGCCAGGGCAGCGGCTGGCCGGCAAGCCCGTCCACCGCGTCGCCATGGATGTCGAGGGCCACGATAAGCGGCGGCAGGATGACCACCAGCAGCGTCACGCGCAGCGATTGCGCAAGCGCGATGGGCTCGGGCCGCGCGCCGGCCGCGAGCCCGATGTTCGCCATCTCGGTGAGGCCGCCGGGCATCATGGAATAGTAGGCGGTGCGGACGTCGATGCCGCCCCAGCGGGCCAGCGGCGCCGCGATGATTCCGCCCAGCACGATGGCGAAGATCGCCGTCGCCACCATCACGGGCAGCCACATGACGATGGTGGCGAGCACGGCGGCGCTGATGTTCAGGCCGATGCTCGCCCCGATGGTGACCTGGCCGAAGCGCCGAGCGTTGACCGAGGCGAAGACCGGCCAGCCAGCGATGGCCAGCGCGGCGGTCGCCACGAGCGGCCCGAGCACCCAGGCGAGCGGCACCGCGAGCCGGTAGAACAGGGCCCCCGCCGCCAGCGCTGCGAGTAGCGCGGCGACCTCGCGCGGGGACGGGCGCCGCGCGGCGAGGCGGCCCCCCAACCGGCGCAGCCTCCGCCAGGCCGGCCCGCCGGGCGAGGTCACGGACGGCGCAGCCTCTCGACGAGGGTGTGGGCGCTCGACAGCGTCTCCATCCGCAGCACGGCTTCGACAAGGGCGTCCTGCTGCGCGTCGGTGAGGCGCTTGGCGGCCAGCTTGCGGAACTTGTCGACGATGTCGGCTTCGCTGGCGAAGGACGTCTCGCTGCCGCGTGGGGCCTCTCGCGTCTCGCTGAGGCAGGCGCCGTCCCTGAAGTGCACGTCGACGCGCACCTTGTGGCGGAACTTCGAGCCGAGCGCGGTGATCGCCGGGTCGTGCACGACCTCGACCTTGCGCGACAGGGCGATGCGCTCGTGATTGCCGACGCAGTCCTCCGGGAACTGGTCGACGAAGACGTCGCCCTCGAGCAGCAGGGTGGCCACGCAGAAGGGCAGGTTGAGCTGCGCGGAGGTCAGGCCCTGCGGCTCGTAAGGCCAGCCGACATGGTCGACGGTGACCTGCGAGCCGTGCACGACGATGCGGTCGACCTCCCCGTGGACGAAGGGACGCCGGGCCTGGATGGCGCGGATGGCGTCGAGCGTCGTGTGGTTGCTGCCCACGCAGGAGTAGAACTTGAGCGAGATGCGCATGGTCTCGAAGCCGTCGCCGAGGCCCCGCGACAGTTCCGCGAGATCGAAGCGGTCGGTCGAGCGCGAGAAGGTGGTGCAGAAGCCGCCGTAGGGCGCCTCGAACACGTCCACGATGCCGGTGAAGCCATCGCGTGCCAGCAGCGCGCCGTACAGGCCGCTCTGGGCCGAGCGGCCGGCATGCATGCGCTTCACCATGGCGCCGTACTGGGCGGCCATCAGGCCCGCCGACTGCGTCCCGGCGATGCCGAGCGCGTGCACCGTCTGGTCGGGCGTCAGGCGCATGGCGCGGGCCGCGCCGGCGGCGGCCGAGAAGACGCCCACTGTGGCGCCCGAATGCCAGCCCTGGCCGATATGCTCCTGCCCCATGCACATGCCGACCCGCGGGCCGATCTCGTAGCCGGCGACGATGGCGGCCAGGAGCTCCCGCCCGTCGAGCGGCGTGTCGGGTCCGACGGCGGCCAGCAGCGCCGGCAGGGTCACCGCGCCCACGTGCAGCACGCCCTGGCGGTGCACGTCGTCGAGCTCGAAGCCCTGCACCTGCGTACCGTTGACCAGCGCCGCGTGCGGCGCGGAGAGCGCCTGGTCTGTGCCCCAGACCGGGCTCGTGCGGGTGGCGTCGTACCGGGCGAGCGTCGTCTGCAGGATCCGCGTCCAGGGAAGGTCGGCGCCGTAGAGCGCGCAGCCGAGCGAATCGAGTACCAGAAGCTTGATCCGATCGCGCACGGCGCCCGGGATGGCGTCATAGGCGAGGCCGGAGACGAAGCCGGCGATGGCCCGCGTGTGCGGATTGTCCGAGGCGTGGTTGCCCATCGGGCTGTCTCTCCGTGATCGTGTCGATGCGGCAGGCGAAGCGGGCGGCTCAGGCCGGCAGGACGGTGCGGGCGATCTGGGCGTCCAGCGCCTCGTAGTCGAAATAGCCGATGCGCTCGTAGAGTTCGGACCGCGTCATCATCGTCGGCAGCTGGTGCTCGGCGGTGCGGTCGCGGGCGAGGCCGGCGTAGAAGCCCTCGATCGCCCGGGCGGCGACGCGCAGCGCCGAGACCGGGTAGATCACGAGCTCGTAGCCGAGGCCGGCCCATTCATCGAGACCGATCTGCGGCGTGCGGCCGAACTCGGTCATGTTGGCGATCAGCGGGACGTCGATCTCGGTGCGGACGCGGCGAATGTCGTCGTGGTTCGTCAACGCCTCGACGAAGATGACGTCGGCGCCGGCGCGGGCATACCGCTTCGCCCGGTCCAGCGCCTCGTCCAGCGAGACGGACGCGGCGTCCGTGCGCGCGCAGATGGCCATTGAGCCTGCGGCGCGCTTGGCCGCCTCGACCTTGCGGCACATGTCGTCGGCGGGGATCAGCCGCTTGTCGTTGAGGTGCCCGCACTTCTTGGGAAGCTGCTGGTCCTCGATCTGGATGCAGGCGACGCCGACCGATTCGAGCTCCCGGACCGTGCGCATCAGGTTGAGCGCCTCGCCGAAACCCGTGTCGCAATCGACGATCAGCGGCAGGTTGGAGGCTCGCACCACCGTCCGCGCCGCCCGCCAGACGTCGTCCAGTGTGATCAGGCCGAGGTCGGGCATCGCCATCGACGCCGACAGCGCGGCGCCCGACAGGTAGAGCGCCTCGAAGCCCGCGCGGGCCGCCAGCGCCGCAGAGATGCCGTCCCATGCGCCGGCCACCGCCGTTGCCTTGCCAGGCCGGCACAGGGGCATCACGTCATGCGCGGCGGGCGTCGCGCCGTTCAGCCATTTCGCTGTCATGTCCTACCTCGAGGAGATCGACCGCGGGGCGGAAGCGCGGAGAGACGGCCGCCGGTCGCGGTCGCCGCCCGCCCGCATCGCGGCCAGGAGATTGTTGCGGGACGCTCGGATGTGCTGGGCCATCAGCGCCGCGGCGAGGTCGGCGTCGCCCGCGGCCACGGCCTCGGCGATCCAGCGATGCTCCTGGAGCGCGCGCCGGCCGCGTCCCGGGCTCGATCCGTGCCGGCTGCGCAGCAGCGAGAACATGTCGCGCAGCTCGTCGCCGCAGATGCGCCAGATGACGTCGTTGCGCGAGCCCTTCAGGATAAGCAGGTGGAAATCCCAGTCGGCGTTGCCGCGCGGGTAGCTCGTGGAGCTGGCCTCCGTCATCTGGGCGTCGTGGGCGTCCAGAGTCCGGATCAGGGTGTCGCGCTCGGCCTGCGTCATGTGGATCGCGGCCAGCCTCGCCGCCGTGGATTCCAGCGCCTCGCGCACGTCATAGAGCTGGGCGACGCCGTCTTCGTCGGGGGAGACGACGCGTGCCCCGACATTCGCCTCGTAGGTGACGAGTCCCGACGAGGAGAGGAGGCGGATCGCCTCGCGGACGGGACCGCGGCTGATGCCGAGTTTCTGCGAAATCTCGAGTTCGTTGATGCGATCGCCCGGCGAAATCCGGCCCTCATAAATTTCCGATCGCAAGAATGACAACACCTTGTCTGCCAGAAGCATGCCGTTCTTGGAAGAAAGACTTTCCAAAGCAGCATTGTTGACACTTTTAGACATGGTGTTGACACCCGATATTCGAAAAACGGTGCAAAAAGAGCGTCATGCAGAGACCGTTACATCGATAGTCGTTCGAGAGATCGTGAATGGATCATAGATCGGCAATTTCGTGTAGACAATACCGAATTCCGGTGTCTACACTTTACCGCTCCCGCCCTGCCGGTCCGAGCCGCGCGGGGGCGTGGCGACCCGGCGGCGGGCTGCCGGACGGGCGAGCCGAGGAGGCGGTTAGGCGTCATGCTCCTGTTGCAGCTGGCCGAGAAGGCCCTCGCCATCGATCTCGCCGCCGTTCCGCAGGACGCCCTGCGCGCGGCGCGGCTGGCGCTGCTCGACACGGTGGGCGTGGCGCTCGCCGGCTCGCACGAGGACAGCGTAAACGCCGTCGCCGCCGCCAGCGACATTGCGGCTTTCGGGCCGGCCAGCCTGTTCGGGCAGGGCGCCATGACGGGGATTCTCGACGCCGCGCTCGTCAACGGGACGGCGTCGCACGCGCTCGATTTCGATGACTGCAGCAACACGATGGGGGGGCATCCGTCGGCGCCGATTTTGCCCGCGCTCTGGGCGCTGGGGGAGGCGCGTGGAGCCGGGGGACGCGAGGTGCTGGCCGCCTACGTCACGGGCTTCGAGGTCGAGACCAAGATCGGCCGGGCGGTCAACTTCACCCACTACGAGAAGGGCTGGCATCCGACCGCCACGCTCGGCACCTTCGGCGCCGCGGCCGCCTGCGCCCGGCTGATCGGGCTCGACGCGGCCGGCGTCGCCAACGTGCTGGCTCTCGCCGCATCGATGGCGGCCGGCATCAAGGCGAATTTCGGGACGATGGCGAAGCCGTTCCACGTGGGCCAGTGCGCCCGCAGCGGGCTGCACGCGGCGCTACTGACGCAGGCGGGGCTCACCGCGAACGCGGGTGCGCTCGAGCATCCGCAGGGCTTCTTCATGGTCTTCAACGGGGCAGGGAATTTCAGGCCGGAGGCGCTGTTCGAGACGTTCGCCGCCCCCTACGACCTCGTCGAGCCTGGCGTCGCCTTCAAGCGCCATCCCTGCTGCGCCAGCACGCATCCCGCGCTCGACGCGCTCATGGACATCATGGCGCGCGAGGCGGTCACAGCCACCGACATCGCCCATATCCGCTCGTGGACGCATCCCCGCCGGCTGCGCCACACCGACCGGCCCGATCCGCGCTCGGGCCTCGATGGCAAGTTCAGCGTTCAGTACGTGCTTGCGCGCGCCGCGCTCGACGGCTCCGTGCGCACCGACCACTTCAGCGACGAGGCCGTGCGCGACCCTGCCGTACGCGCCTTCATGGCCCGCATCGAGGCCGCGCCGCATCCCGACGCGGTGATGGAAACGACGCAGCATTTCTTCGCCGACGTCCGGGTCACGACCCGTGACGGGCGGGTGTTCGACGCGCATGTGGACATGCCGCTGGGCCGCGATGCCGCCCATCCGCTGCCGCCCGGCGCGCTGGAGACCAAGTTCTTCGATTGTGCGCGGACCGTCGTCTCCGACGGCGCCGCGCATGCCATCGCGGAGGCCCTTCTCCGCATAGAAACGGTGCCCGACATCCGGGCCATCGGCGCGACGATGCGGGAAGGGCTGACCGGCTCGTCCGGGCGCGCCGCGGGCACCCCCAACAGGACGGCAGCGGAATGACGGCGCAGACAGGCAGCAATCCACTCCAGGGTTCATACGACGTGATCGTCGTGGGGGGTGGCAACGCCGCCCTGTGCGCGGCGCTCTCGGCGCAGGAGAACGGCGCGCGCGTACTGGTGCTGGAAGCCGCTCCCTACGAGGAGCGCGGCGGCAATTCCCATTTCACGGGCGGCGCCTTCAGGTTCGCCTATCGCGGGGTGGACGATCTCATTTCCGTGTCGCCCTCGGTGGCGGAGGCGGACCTCGCCAACATCGATTTCGGGTCCTATTCCGAGGAGCAGTTCCTCGACGACATGTTCGAGCTGACCGAGTACCGCACCGATCCCGAACTGTGCGAGCTGCTGGTGCGTTCGAGCCTCGAGACGGCGCGGTGGATCTCGCGCCAGGGCGTCAAGCTCGAGCCGGGCCTGGGCCGGCAGGCCTACAAGATCGACGGCAAGTTCAAGTTCTTCGGTGGTCTCGCCCTCCATATCTGGGGCGGCGGGCCGGAACTGCTGGGCGCGCTTTACGCCACGGCGGAGAAGCGCGGCGTTCCGGTGGTCTACGACACGCCGGTGCTGGATCTCGTCCACGAGGACGGCCGCGTCGTCGGCGTCGTCGCCCGCGCGGCCGGAAAGCACGTGCGGCTCCATGCCGGCGCGGTGGTCATGGCCTGCGGCGGCTTCGAGTCGAATCCGGAGATGCGCGCGCGCTATCTCGGCCCCGGCTGGGACGCGGCCAAGGTCCGCGGCACGCGCTTCAACATGGGCGACGGCCTGATGATGGCGCTCAGGCTCGGCGCCCAGCCGCACGGCAACTGGTCCGGCTGCCATTCGGTCGCGTGGGACGTCAACGCGCCCGCCTATGGCGACCTCACCATCGGCGACCAGTTCCAGAAGCACAACTACCCTTACGGCATCGTCGTCAACGCCAGAGGCGACCGCTTCGTGGACGAGGGCGCCAACTTCCACAGCCACACCTATGCCAAGTACGGCGGCGAGATCATGAAGCAGCCGGGCATGTTCGCCTGGCAGGTCTTCGACGACAAGGTCACCCATCTCCTGCGCAGCGAGTACCGCATTCGCCGGACGACGAAGGCGGTGGCGGACACGCTGGAGGACCTGGCGCAGAAGCTGACCGGCGTCGATCCGGAAGGGTTCCTGCGGACCGTGCGCGCATTCAACGCCGCCTGTCCGGCTGACGTCCCGTTCAACCCGAACGTGCGCGACGGCAAGAGGACGACGGGGCTCGACATCGACAAGTCGAACTGGGCGCAGCCGCTCGATACGGGGCCTTTCCACGCCTATCACGTGACCACCGGCGTCACCTTCACCTTCGGCGGCCTCAAGGTCACCGAGCACGCCGAGGTGGTGGACCGCTACGGCGGCACTGTGCCCGGCCTCTATGCGGCCGGGGAGATGGTCGGCGGCCTGTTCTACCAGAACTACGCAAGCGGCACGGGGTTGATGTCGGGGGCGACCTTCGGGCGCTTCGCCGGCGCCCATGCCGCGCGCTTTGCGACGGGTTCGACCGAACGGGCGGCCTGACGGTTCGACGTGCGCCCGGAGACAACCGGGCCACGATTTCATGCCCCGCGCGTCGGGATCAGGGTCTGGAACAACCAAGAGGACGAGACATGATTGCTAGCCTTCTCAAACGCACCGCCACGGCGTTGGGCGCCGCGCTGGCCCTGTCGGCGGGAGCCGCGCAGGCCCAGACCGTCGACTTCGCGGGCAAGCGCATCACCATGATCATTCCCTACCAGGAGGGTTCGGGCTCCACGATCCACGGGCGTCTCTTCGCCATGGCGCTGGAGAAGAGCCTGCCCGGCAATCCGACGATCGTGATCCGCAACATCGACGGCGGCGGCTCGGTGCGCGGCATCAACCAGTTCCACAAGGACGCCAAGCCCGACGGCCTGATGGTCGGCGCCATCGCGACCGGGACGTTCTTCCAGTACATCCTGAAGGACAAGGCGGTGGCGTATCCGCTGCCGGATTTCAAGCCGTTCCTGACCTCGCCCTTCGGGCTCATCGCCTATGCGCGCACCGATCTGGGGCTCGGCAAGGATCCCGTCGAGAACGTGAAGAAGCTCATCGCCAAGCCGCCGGTCTACGGCGGCTCGGGCCCGACGTCGTCGGACCTGCCGGCGCTCGTCGCATTCGACCTGCTGGGCATCCGCCAGAAGGGCGTCTACGGCCTGTCGAACGCGGAGTCGCGGGCTGGCTTCGAGCGCGGCGAGTTCAACCTGAAATACGACAACGCCGCCTCCTGGGCGGAGGAAGTGAAGCCCCTCGTCGACTCCGGCCAGGCGACGGTGCTGTTCACCTTCGGATTCGAGAATGCCGAGGGCAAGATCGTGCGCGCCCCGATGCTGCCCGACGTGCCGACCTTCCTCGAAGTCTACGAGAAGGTGCACGGCAAGCCCCTGACCGGCATCGGCTACGACGTGTGGAAGTCCCTGTTCAACGTCCGCGTCATGGGCTCGAAGATGCTCGTGCTGCCGGTGGGAACGCCGAAGGAGATCGTGGACGTCTACACGAAGGCGACCGAGGCGGCACTGAAGTCGGATGTCCTGAACTCGCCGCAGGCCAAGCTCGTGCTCGGCGAATATCCGCAGAGCGTCGGCGCGGCCTCCGAGAAGATCTTCAAGGGCGGCCTCAGCATGACGCCCGAGCAGACCGCCTGGCTGCGCGAATGGCTCAAGGAGCGCCATAACGTGTCGGTCAACCTGAACTGATCGCATCCAGCCCGGAACGGGCGCTTCCGCGGGGACGCCCGTTCCCGCTCACAGGCGGGCCCGCGGCCGGGTCCGTCGCCGCCTGCCTTCCTTCTCCCGAGGCATACGACCGTCCGCGCGGCCGCATCTACCGGTACCGTCCATGGATTTCTCGATCCTGAGCCAAGCCGTCCCGGCGCTCGTCCAGCTTCTGACGGGCCCGCATCTCCTGTTCCTCCTGATCGGGGTCGGGATCGGCATGATCGTCGGAATCCTGCCCGGCATTGGCGGCCTTGCCGGCATGGCCATGATCCTGCCCTTCATCTTCGGGATGGAGCCGGGGCCGGCGCTCGCGATGATGGTGGGCCTGACCTCGGTGACGGCGACCTCGGACACGTTCAGCTCGGTCCTGATCGGCGTGCCGGGCGGGGCGGGCACGGCGGCGACCGTGCTCGACGGCTTCCCCATGACCAAGCGCGGGGAGGGGGCGCGTGCGCTCTCGGCCGCTTTCGCCGCCTCGCTCGTCGGCGGCCTCATCGGCGCGTTCGTGCTGACCTTCGCCTTCGTGGCGGCGCGGCCCATCCTGCTTGCGGTGGGCTTCGGCGAGCAGCTGATGCTCGTCATCCTCGCCCTCACGCTGGTGGGCATGCTTACGGGCCGCAACGTCGTGAAGGGGCTCGCTTCCTGCGCGCTGGGCCTGCTGGTCGGCACCATCGGCTCGTCCCAGGCAACGGCCGAGTATCGCTTCACCTTCGACACGCTGTACCTGTCGGACGGGGTGCCGCTCGTCATCGTGGCGCTGGGCGCGTTCGCCCTGCCGGAAATCATCGAGGTGATGCGCCAGCACTACGCGATCGCGCAGAAGGATCTCGTCGGCAACGGCTGGATCGCGGGCATCCGCGACGTGATCCGCAATTTCGGCCTGGTGGTGCGCTGCTCGATCCTCGGCGCGCTCACCGGCATCCTGCCGGGGCTGGGCGGCGGCGTGGTCGGCTGGATCTCCTATGCCCACACGGTGCAGTCCTCGAAGGACCGCTCGCAGTTCGGCAAGGGCGACGTGCGGGGCGTCATCGGCCCCGAATCGGCCAACAACGCCAAGGACGGCGCTGACCTGATACCGACGCTGTTCTTCGGCATACCCGGCTCGGGGACGATGGCGCTCTTCATGGGCGGGCTCGTCGTGATCGGCGTCACGCCGGGGCGCAACCTCGTCACAAACCAGACGGATCTGATCTACCTGATCATCTGGTCGCTGGCGCTCGCCAACGTGCTGGCGACCGGCCTCAGCATGGCGCTGGCGCGCCCCATCGCGTCGCTGACCGCGATCCGCTTCACGCTGATCGCGCCGTTCATCATCGTGATGATCTTCATGTCGGCCTACCAGGCCAAGGGCGACTGGGGCGACATCGTCGCGCTGCTCGTCGTCGGGGTCGCCGGCATCTACATGAAGCGCTTCGGCTGGTCGCGGGCG
>JAIYAB010000317.1 GCA_027489275.1 Hyphomicrobiales bacterium | reverse complement strand
TCCCTTTTTAATGATACCGCCACCACCCAGATCTCCACTCTCGCCCTTCACGCCGCTCTTCCCATCTAACCCCGGCCCGCCCGGCTTCACGACGAGGAGGACGCCGGCAAAGCCGATGACGACCGCGCTCCAGCGCCGCCATCCCATCTGCTCCTGCCCCCGCAGCGCGAGGTAGGCGGCGATCAGCAGCGGGGCCGACTGGCCCATCGCCGTGATGTCGGCCAGAGGCAGATGCCCGAGCGCGATGATGAAGCAGACCGCGACAGCCAGTTCCAGGGCCGCGCGAACCACGACGATCCGGCGCAACACGAGGCGGATGCGGCCGAGTTCGCCCATTGCGACCACGAGCCCGAGCGTGAAGAGGACGCCGAAGGCGCCGCGGATGGCCATCACCTGCCCCGCCGGCAGATCCTCCCGCGCCAGCTTCATGAAGCTGTCATTGGTCACGAAGAAGGCCATTGCCAGCACCATGGCGATGATGCCGCGCTTGTTCGCGGCCAACACCGCCGCCGGCGACAACGTGTCGGAAGGAGCCTTCGGGGACGATGTCACCGCGCAGCGCCCATGGCCGTCCGCATGCCGATCCCGTCGCCGTCCCGCGCCATGCTTCGTCTCCCCCCGGTCCGGCAGCATGTCAGCGCGCGGCGCGGGCGTGAAGGTCTAGCAACCCGTGCGCCGATCCGCTCGTCGCCTGCCGCAGGGGTTCCATGCAGGCGGCAAGCGCAGGTTGCGCCTTTTTGCCGTTGACCGCCCCTTAACCTGACAGAGGTCAAAACTGTTCGACAGCCCAGGAGGGCGCGATTCTCGGATACTGACCAATGTCTTTCGAAGACGATCTCGCGGCACGCAAGACGACGTTCTTCATCGACGGCACAACCACGGCGCTCGTTCGCAGCCTCAAGGAGCATGCGGAGCGCGATGCCGGAAAGGTCTTCGCCGACTACTATGCGACCTGGAAAGGGCTCGGCAAGTTCGACGCCTTTGCCGCCGGCCATGCGGGCGAGTTCACGACGTTCCAGGCGCGCTATTTCGGCGACATCTTCGATGGCGAGATGGGCGACCGCTACGTCTCCCGCCTGCGCGACATCAGCGCGCGCGAATTGCAGTCCGGCTTCGGACCGCGCATCCACCTCGCCTGCGGCGTCCACCTCGCCGGGCACCTGTTCGACGAGCTCGGTCGCCGGCACCGCTGGTCCGGCCCCAAGACCGCGGAGGCTTGCCGCAAGCTGATGCGCTACATCACCGTCGACGCTCTCAACGCCATCGCGCTCGACCAGGCCGAGCAGGAGCGCTCGCTGGGCGAGCGCCGCGCCGCCGTCGAGCAGGCCATCGGCGCCTTCACCGGCGGAGCCGGCGCGGTGTCGGAAACGATCTCGCTCGCCGCCGAGGCCGTCGAGACGACCGCGGCCGCCGCCTCGAGCGCCTCCGAGCACGCCCGCTACCAGATCGATCTGGCCGACCAGGCCGCCCGCACCTCCATCGGCCTTATCACCCGCACGGCCCAGGCGACGGCGGAGCTCTCGGAGTCGATCGGCAGCATCGGCGAGCAGGCCACCAACACGCTCGCCGTCACCAACCGCGCGAACCACGACGTCGCCGAGATGAACCGGGCGATGCAGAAGCTCGCCGCCGCGGTGGAGCAGATCGGCTCGGTCGTCGGCCTCATCGCCGAGATTGCCAGCCAGACGAACCTGCTTGCGCTCAACGCCACGATCGAGGCCGCGCGCGCGGGCGAAGCGGGACGCGGTTTCGCCGTTGTCGCCTCCGAGGTGAAGTCGCTCGCCTCCCAGACGAGCCGCGCCACCGCCGACATCGGCGACCAGATCGGCGCGATCCAGGAGGCGACGCGCAAGTCCGTCGAGCAGATCGCGACGATCGTGTCGACGATCGACCAGCTCTCCGGCTTCACCAAGGCCATTTCCGACGCTGCCCGCGACCAGACGATCTCGACGGCCGAGATCGCCGAGAACGCCCGCGAGGCGGCGGCGAGCGCCAACCGGGTGGGCGACGCGGCCGACACGGTGCGCGCGGCGCTCGACCGGCTGAACTCCGCGGGCGGCGAGATGCGCCAGCGCACGGCCGAGCTCGCCGGCCAGTCCACGGGCCTGCGCGCCCAGCTCGACACCTTCGTCTCCCGCCTCCGCTCGGCTTGACCCGGGGCGCGGCGCGCCCCATCAGGGAAGCCGTCCTGCCGCGTCGAGGAAGAGCCCCGTGTCGAACCCGTCCCCCCGCCTTGCCGGCCGCTTCGCTCTGGTCACCGGCGCCTCCCGCGGCATCGGCCGCGCTGTCGCCGCCCGTTTCGCCGCCGAGGGCGCGAGCGTGTGCATCAACCATTACCGGGACGCGGAGGCGGCCGAAGCCTCGCTCGCCGCTGCGCGCGCCGCCAGCGCGGCCGCCGGCTTCGGCGCGGCGAAGCACTTCGCGCATGATGCCGACGTCGCCGACGAAGCCGCCGACGAGGCGATGGTCGCGGCCTGCCTCGCCGCGTGGGGCAGGCTCGACATCCTCGTCAACAATGCCGGCATGCAGACGCTGACGCCCGGCGACGGCTTCGTCACCGCGGACCTGCGCAAGGTGCTTTCGATCGACCTCGAAGGCCCGGCCTACTGCGCCCGCGCCGCGATCCGCCACTTCCTGTCGCGTCCCGGCGGCGGAACCGTGATCAACACGACCAGCGTGCACGAGATCGTGCCGAAGCCCGGCTACGTCGCCTACGCCATGGCCAAGGCCGGGCTCGGCCACCTCACCCGCACCCTGGCGCTCGAATTCGCCGACAAGGGCATCCGGGTCAACGCGGTGGGGCCAGGCGCCGTCGCCACCGACATGAACGCCGGCTGGACCGGCGATCCGAAGGCCCGCGCGGCGGTGGAGAGCCACATCCCGATGGGCTTCGCCGCCGACGCGGACAGCCACATCGCGCCGGTCTTCGCCTTCCTGGCGAGCGACGACGCGGCCTACATCACCGGCCAGACGATCTTCGCCTGCGGCGGCATCACGCTGTTCGGCGACTTCAAGAACAACTGGGCGAGCTGAGCGCGCCCGGCACGATCGCGCCGGGCTACTCGACCACGATCCGCGGCGCCGCGCGGGCGGGCTTGCCGGACAGCGAGGCCCAGACCTGCCGCGCGATGTCCTTGTACACGGCCGCGTGCGGCCCGTCGGGCTCCGTCGCGACGACCGGAAGGCCGGCGTCCGACTTCTCCCGGATCCGCATGGCGAGCGGGATCTCGCCGAGGAACGGCACGCCGAGGCGCGTCGCCTCCTGCCGCGCGCCGCCATGGCCGAAAATGTCGGACCGTTCGCCACAATGCGGGCAGATGAAGGTCGACATGTTCTCGACGACGCCGAGGATCGGCACCTCGACGCGCTTGAACATCGCGATGCCGCGGCGCGCGTCGATCAGGGCGAGGTCCTGCGGCGTCGAGACGATGACGGCGCCGGCGAGCGGAACGGCCTGCGCCATGGTGAGCTGCGCATCGCCGGTGCCCGGCGGCATGTCGACGACGAGCACGTCGAGGTCGCCCCAGGCGACCTCGCGCAGCATCTGCTGGATCGCCGACATCACCATCGGCCCGCGCCAGATCATCGCCGTGTCCTCCTCGACCAGGAAGCCGATGGACATGACCTTGAGCCCGTAGGCGGAGAGGGGCTTCATGATCCGGCCCTCGAGGATCTCCGGCTTCTCGTGCAGCGCGAAGAGCTTGGGCATCGACGGGCCGTAGATGTCGGCGTCGAGGATGCCCACCTTCAGCCCCTGCGCGGCGAGACCGAGCGCGAGATTCGCCGCCGTGGTCGACTTCCCGACGCCGCCCTTGCCGGACGCCACCGCGATGATGTGGCGCACGCCCGGCACGCCGGCCCTGGCCGTGCCGGCCTGGGCGCGCGGACCCGGGGCGGCCGCCCCCGGCGCACCCGGTCCACCGGGCGCGCGCTCGGCGGTGAGCGTCGCCAGCACGCCGGCGACGCCCGGAATGGCCTTCACAGCGGCCTCGACGGCCTGCCGGACCGGCTCGGCCGCCTGCGGCTTGGCGGGGTCGGCCGCAATGGAGACGTAGACCTTGCCGGCGTTCACGGTGACGCCGCTCAGCACGCCGGACTCCGTGACGGGACGGCCGTCCGGACCCTTGACGGAGGCTAGCGCGGCGAGGACGTCCTTTTCGGTGATCACACGGGGTCTCCGGTCTTTGCGCGCAACGGCGCTTGCAGGCGTGCGCTCTATGTAAAGACGCAGGGTCGCCGGTCAACCACGGGCGGCGCCGGCCTCGCCGCAGCCATGTCGCGCGTGGTATCATTCCCTTTATCGTGGCCTTTGCACCCCCGCCCCGGCACCGGACCCCCGCTTGAACCGACGGACCGCCCCTGCCCTGCTGCTGTCAGTCGCCGTCCTGGCGGGCGTCGCCGGCTGGCCGTCCGGAAGGGCCGCCGAGCCCACGACGCTGCGCATCGCGACCGAAGGCAGCTATCCGCCCTTCAACTTCGTCGACGCGAGCAACCAGATCCAGGGCTTCGAGATCGAGATCGGCCGGGCGCTGTGCGAGCGCATGAGCGTGACCTGCACCTTCGTCACGGAGGATTGGGAGCGGCTCATTCCCGGTCTGAAGCACCGCCGCTTCGATGCCGTGATGGCCTCGCTGGAGATCACGCCCGACCGGCTGCGCAGGATCGCCTTCGGCAAGCCCTATTACCGCACGCCGGCCGTGTTCATGGGCCGCAAGGGCGAGGTCTTCGCCAGCCTCGACCCGGCAGCGCTGCGGGCGCTGCGGATCGGCGCAATGGCGGGCACGCCCTACGCCGCCTGGCTGGAGGACAGGGTCGGGCCCCCGGGCGACATCCGCCTCTACGCCAGCCTGGACGACGCCAGCCTCGATCTCGCGCTGAACCGGATCGACCTCGTGCTCGGCGACAAGATCGCCCTGCAGGAATGGCTGAAGCGTGGCAAGGAGGCCGATTGCTGCGCCTTCGTCGCCGACGCGCCGCGTGATCCGGAGCAATTCGGCCAAGGCTACGGCGTCGGGCTGCGCCAGGAGGACGCCGACCTGCGCCGCCGCTTCGACGAGGCGCTCGATGCGATCGTCTCCGACGGCACGTACGACCGGATCCGGGCGGCCTATTTCCCCTTCGACGTGCGCTGAGCGAGTTCCCCGACCTCGACGCGAGCAGCTTGGGCTCGTCGGCGGAAACCGGTGGCCGGGCAACCGTTTCGGCCGGCGCGCGAGCCCAAGCCCGTTGCACTCGCGCCGCCGGCGGTGTCCAATGCGGTTCATCGGACGAGGATCGGAGCCTGAACGGGCCCGCCGCGCCGGAACGACACGCCCGCCACGGCGGGTTCAATGGAGGGATATCGACGTGACAAAAACTGTCGGACTCATCGCCGCGACCGTGGCGGCGATGCTGGCGGGGGCGGGTATCGCCCAGGCCCAGCAGAAGGAGTGGAAGGAAGTCCGGATCGGCACCGAGGGCGCCTATCCTCCGTGGAACAACCTCAACTCGGCCGGCAAGCTCGAAGGCTTCGAGATCGACTACGGCAACGCCCTCTGCGAGAAGATGAAGGTGAAGTGCACCTGGGTCGCGCAGGACTGGGATGGCATCATCCCCGCGCTGCTGGCCGGCAAGTACGACGTCATCATGGCCGGCATGAACGCCACTGAGGAGCGCGCCAAGCGCGTCAGCTTCACGACGACGTACAGCCGCACGCCGATCTCGATGATCGGGCCGAAGTCGCAGGCCTCGACGGACATCTCGCCCGCGACCCTGAAGGGCAAGGCGATCGGCGCGCAGGGATCGACGATCCACGCCAACTTCCTCGAGAAGTACTACAAGGACGCGCAGATCAAGCTTTACCCGACGCAGGAAGAGGTGAACCTCGACCTGAAGAACGGCCGGCTCGATTACGTGATCGCGGACAAGCTCGCGCTGACCGACTTCATCGACGGCCAGGGCAAGGACTGCTGCAAGTTCATCGCCGACGTGAAGCGTGACCCGACCATCCACGGTCCGGGCGTCGCCGCCGCCACCCGCAAGGACGACACCGCGCTCATCGCCCTGTTCAACAAGGCGATCGAGGAGTCGATCAAGGACGGCACGCACAAGAAGATCATGGACAAGTACTTCAAGGTGAACATCCTCGTCGACTGACCGACGAGAGGACGACCCGGGGGCGGTCCACGCGACCGCCCCCTTTTCATCGCGGTTGAGCCGGTTACCGTCGGTCCGCCGCGCCCGTGTCGCCGGACCGCGCGCCGACGGCACGCGGCTTGCCTCCCGTTCCGACATGACCCGCCCAGTGCTCCAACCCGCGCCCCGGCCCGCATGGACAAACTGCTGATCATGCTCTCCTGGGGCGATCGCGGCTGGCTCGACGAGCTGGCGGCGGGCGCGCTGGTGACGATCTCGCTGGCGCTGGCCACCCTGCCTTTCGGCCTCGCGCTCGGCCTCCTCATCGCCCTGGCCGCCCGCTCGAAGAGCCCGATCCTGCGCGGCGCGGCCACCGTCTATGCGACCGTGTTCCGCGGCGTGCCCGAGCTGCTCACGCTCTACATCGTCTATTTCGGCCTTCAGATCGGCTTGCAGCAGGCCTGGAAGGGGCTCGGCTTCCCAGGCAACATCGAGATGCCCGCCTTCGTCGCAGGCATGTTCGCGCTGGGGCTGGTGCTCGCGGCGTTCTCGTCCGAGGTCTGGGTCGGCGCGCTGAACGCTGTTCCCAAGGGCCAGAGCGAGGGCGCCTTCGCCCTCGGACTCAACCGCGCCCTCACCTTCCGCCTCGTCGTGTTTCCGCAATTGATGCGCGTGGCGCTGCCGGGGCTGGGCAACAACTGGATGGTGCTGCTGAAGGAGACCTCGCTCATCTCCGTCATCGCGCTGCCGGACCTGATGTTCTGGACCGGCCGGGCGAATGTGGTGACGAAGGAGCCCTTCCTCTTCTTCGGCGTCGCCTGCCTGATCTACCTCGCCTTCTCGCTCGTCTCGGCGAGCGGCATCGCCGCGCTGGAGCGCCGGGCCAACCGCGGCTACGCGCCGGGCGGTGGAGGCCAGCGATGAACCGCACCCTCGCGCTCGTCGTCGGCGGCGTCATTGCCGTCACACTTGCCCGGCTGGTCTGGCCCGACGTCACCGCCCTGCTCCACGGCGTCGGCTGTGAGGCGGCGCAGGGTTTCGGCCGGCTCGTCGGCAACGAGGCGATCACCAACTATGGCTGCCGCATGGTCGGCGGGCTCGGCATCACGCTCCAGCTCGTCGCCATCTCGGTCGGGCTCGGCGTCGTGCTGGGCTTTTTCGTAGCTCTGGTGCGGCTCTATGGCGGGCCGGTTTCCTCGCGCATCGCCACCGGCTACACCACCTTCTTCCGCGGCACGCCGCTGCTGTGCCAGCTCTTCCTCGTCTACTACGGCGCCGGCCAGTTCCGGCCCGCGCTGGAGGCGGTGGGGCTGTGGACCTATTTCCGCGACGCCTTTTTCTGCGCCGCCTTCACCTTCACCATCAACACCGCCGCCTACCAGGCCGAGATCTTCCGCGGCGCCATCGCCTCGGTGCACCGCGGCCAGTGGGAGGCGGCGAAGGCGCTGGGCCTGCGCTTCACGACGATCATGCGGACCATCGTGATGCCGCAGGCCGCGCTGGTCGCGCTTCGGCCGCTCGGCAACGAGCTCGTCATCATGGTGAAGTCGTCCGCCGTGGCCTCGCTCGTCACCATCTTCGACCTGATGGGCACGACGCGCCTTGCCTTCGCGCGCTCGTTCGACCTCAGCGTGTACCTCTTCGCCGCGCTGCTCTATCTGTGCGTGGTGGAGGTGATCCGCCGCGTCTGGGGCCTTGCCGAACGGCGGCTGACGCGGCATCTCAGCCACGCCTGAGCAATCGGGCGGCGATCCGCGCCGGCGGGAGGCCGGCGCATCCAGCAGGAGCAACGACAACGATGGCGAAAGTCGCTTTCCTCGGCCTCGGCGTGATGGGCTATCCCATGGCGCGCCACCTCGCCTCGAAGGGGCATCAGGTCACCGTCTACAACCGCACCTTCGCCAAGGCGGAGAAATGGGTGTCCGAGCACGGCGGCGCGGCGGCCAGGACCCCGAAGGAGGCGGCGAAGGGCCAGGAGTTCGTCTTCGCCTGCGTCGGCAACGACGAGGACCTGCGCTCGGTGACCATCGGCCCCGACGGTGCTTTTGCCGGCATGGAGAAGGGCGCCGTCTTCGTCGACAACACCACAGCCTCCGCCGAGGTGGCGCGCGAGCTGGCCGCCGAGGCGGGCAAGCTGGGCTTCTCCTTCATCGACGCTCCCGTGTCCGGCGGACAGGCCGGCGCCGAGAACGGCGTGCTGACCGTGATGTGCGGCGGCGACGAGCAGGCTTTCGCCCGCGCCGAACCTGTCATCATGAGCTTTGCCCGCGCCTGCCGCCGTCTCGGGCCCTCCGGCGCCGGCCAGCTCACCAAGATGGTCAACCAGATCTGCATCGCCGGTCTCGTCCAGGCCCTGTCGGAGGGCGTCCACTTCGCCCGCAAGGCCGGGCTCGACGTCGAGGCCGTCATCGAGACGATCTCGAAGGGCGCGGCGCAGTCCTGGCAGATGGAGAACCGCTACAAGACGATGAACGCCGACAAGTTCGAC
>JAIYAB010000050.1 GCA_027489275.1 Hyphomicrobiales bacterium | reverse complement strand
GTTCTCAGCCGTGGCGACAATCGGACCCGGGGCCTGCTCGCCCTTGCCGCTCCGCGGCCGGGAGCCGTGATGGCTTCACGCCATCTTTTCGACGGCTCCGGCCTCAGGCTCGCTGCGGCGGGTCTGCTCGTCGACATAGGCGCGCAAACGCAGCAGCGCCTCGTCGGGGATCTGCTGGACGACCTTGCCCGTCCGCTCGTCTGTGACGCGGTAGACGAGCTCGCGGCTCGCCTCGTCCATGGCCGTCTCGCGCTTCAGGGTCGCTTCGTCGCGCTGGAGTTTCTGCTGCAGGTTCGCCTGCTCCTGGGCGAGCCTCTGCATCGTCTGCGCGGAGCGCGAGATTTCGACACGTGCGGGGGCTGTGTCGGTGACCGCCGTCACGGCCTGCTCGGCCGGAAGGTCGGTAGCCACCGACGTCCGCACGGGCTGCGCACCCGCGGTGGCGGGCGTTGGGGCGGCCGGGGGGGTCGGCCGGTTCAGCGGGCCGATATCCATGTCGATGTCCTCTCGACGCTGTCGGCCATTCAGGCCACGCCGTAAGCGATAATCGGAATAAATTGCGGGATCGTCATGATGCGCGGGAAAATTGTCTATATTCCCGCCATCCGCTGTCTGGAACCCGCCGTGTCGTGGCCGGTTGAGGATCCTGCAGACCTCACCAGCAACGGAGCACGTCATGGCCGGCAAGGAGAAGGGGCTCGAGGAGCTCTTCGTCGAGACGCTCAAGGACATCTACTACGCAGAGAAGCAGATTTTGCGCAGCCTGCCGAAGATGGCGAAGGCGGCGTCGACCGAGGAGCTCCGCAACGCGTTCCAGAAGCACCGCGACGAGACCGAGATGCAGATTGAGCGGCTCGAGCAGGTGTTCGAAACGATGGGCAAGGCGGCGCGCGGAAAGTCATGCCAGGCGATCATCGGCATCGTCGAGGAGAGCCAGGAGGTGATGGAGGAGTTCAAGGGGAGCCCAGCCCTGGACGCCGGGATCCTCGCCTCGGCGCAGGCCGTGGAGCACTACGAGATCTCGCGCTACGGCACGCTCGTCAGCTGGGCGAACCAGCTCGGCATGAAGGACGCGGCCAAGCTCCTCGGGCAGACGCTCGACGAAGAGAAGAAGACCGACGTTCTGCTGACGAAGCTCGCGGAGCAGGCGGTCAACCGCAAGGCGGCCTGACGCCATGGACGGCGCCGCTTCCGTGCGGCGCCGTTCGTCGTGCGGCCGGGCTTTCGTGACCTTACAGAGAGCGCGAGATGAGCAGCGACGTCGCCGCCGGCTTCGTGGGTCCGACCCGGCCGGCGCCGTAGGTGGTCAGCGTCCGCGGCGCGGCGATTTCGCTGGCCAGTGAGCGGACGATACCCTCCGAAACCGAACGGGCGGTTGCCAGCACCGTCATGTTGACGGCCAGCGCATCGGAGAGGCGGGATTGCGCCTTGCGCAGCCGGTCCACCGACCCCGGCGCCCAGCGCGCCAGCGCGATGGCGTTGGTCTTCAGCGCTTCCAGCCCGTGCACATAATCCCGGGCGGCGTCCGTCTTCGATTGGGCGAGGTCGGTCGCGTCCTTCAGCCGCGCGGCGCGCAGTAGCTCGGTTTCCCGGCCGACAACGTCCTCCAGCACCGTCATCAGGCGGATCAAGCGCTCGGCGAGCCGCTCAGCATCCTGCGGGGAGGCGATCGGCGGTGACGGGGAGGGCGCTGGCATCGCCATGGCGGCTGTGTGGCGTTCAGGCGGACGCATGAGAACCTCCCTGCAGGCGGATCAACTCGCGGTACACGCTGTCGGCGACGCCGACGCCGCCCGCCTTGGCCATGTGGCCGGCATATTCCTTGACCAGCATCCCGCGCCACACCTCGCCGCCCGCGCCCTCGGCGCCGAGGGGACCCTCGCCGGAGAGGCCGGAGGTCATGTGGCCGAGCATGTTTTCGAGGAACATTGCCTCGAAGTCGCTGGCGGTCTTCCACATCTTCGGGTCGCGCGTCGTGGGGGCTGCGAGCTTGCCCACGCCCGGGATCGAGGGCGTCTGCGAGAGGGTGGTCATCACATCACCTCGATGTCGGCCTGCAGGGCGCCGGCGGCCTTGATCGCCTGAAGGATCGTGATCATGTCGCGCGGGCCGATGCCCAGCGCGTTGAGCCCGTCCACGAGCTCCTTCAGGGTCACGCTGTCGCGCACCACGGCGAGCTTGTTGCCTTCGCTGTCGTGGACTCGCACGCCGGTGCGCGGCACCACCGTGGTCTCGCCGTTCGACAGTGCGTTCGGCTGGCTGACGACGGGCTGCTCGGTGACCGTGACGGTGAGGTTGCCCTGGGCGACCGCGACGGTGGAGACGCGCACGTCCTTGCCCATCACGATGACGCCGGAACGCTCGTCGATGATGACGCGGGCCTGCTGGTCCGGGTCGACGCGCAGCTGCTCGATGTCGGTGAGGAGCTGCACCATGTTGCCCTGGTAGCGCGGCGGGATCTGCAGCGCGACGGTCGAGGGGTCGGTGGGCTCGGCGGTGTCGCCGCCCATGAAGTCGTTAATGGCCGCCGCGATCCGCTTGGCCGTCGTCAGGTCCGGGTTGCGCAGGGCGAGCCGGAGCGTCTTGAGCTGCCGGAACTGGAACTCGATCTCGCGCTCGACGAGGCCGCCATTCGCGATGCGGCCCACTGTCGGAACGCCGCGGGTGATGGTCGCCGCGTCCCCGCCGGCAGTGAAGCCGGAGATCGACACGGCGCCCTGCGCGACGGCGTACACCTCTCCGTCCGCGCCCAGAAGCGGCGTGACGAGAAGCGTACCGCCCTGGAGGCTCTTGGCGTCGCCCAGCGCCGAAACAGTGACGTCCACGCGCGTTCCCTGGGCGCCGAACGCGGGAAGGTTTGCCGTCACCATGACCGCGGCAACGTTTGCCGTGCGCAGGTTGGCGCCGCGCGTGTTGACGCCGAGCCGCTCCAGCATCGCCTGGAGGCTCTGCCGGGTGAAGGGCGAGTTGTTCAGGCTGTCGCCGCTGCCGTTCAGGCCGACCACGAGGCCGTAGCCGACGAGCTGGTTTTGTCGCACGCCCTCGACGGAGGCGAGGTCCTTGATGCGGGACGTCGTGGCCTGCGCGGCGGGAACCGCGAGCATGGTCGACACCGCGAGAGCGGCGGCGAGCGTCAGAAGGCGGACACGAAGCATCATGGGTCACCGGAGCGCGTTGGCGTTCTCGTCACTGTGTTGCGATCGCCGTGCCAACCTGTAGTTCTTTGACAGGAAACGATTTTCTGGCGTTCTCTCGTCAACCGCCGGGAAACCTTGCCGTGCGAAAGCGGGCTCTGCCGGCAAGTCTTGCCGACCCGTTAACGGCGGCTTAACTATACCCGCGCACCCTGTGTAGGCGGGCGAAACCGTCGTTGTACGGTCTGCCGCGCCCGACCCGGAGAGCCCGTCCCCCATGCGCGTTGATGCGAAGCTTCCCCTCGGAACCACGGGCGCCACCCCGCGCCGCGCGTCCGGCGGCAGCTTCAACGTCGAGACGCCGACACCGCAGACGGCCGCGGCGCCGGCCGCCGCCGCGTCGATGGCGGGCGTCGGCGGGATCGAGTCGCTGCTCGTGCTCCAGGGCGAGGAGGATCCGGGCCAGCGCCGCCGGCGCACTGCCAGGCGCGGGGTCGACATTCTCGATTCGCTCGACCGGCTGAAGGCGGCGATCCTGTCCGGCCGCATCCCTGCGGTCGACCTGCTGCGCATCCGCGGCCTGCTCAACGAGCGACGCGACCTCACCGACGACCCGCGGCTGGACGAGGTCCTCGCTCACATCGAGTTGCGCGCGGCGGTTGAGTTGGCCAAGCTCGGACGCTGACGGCCAATCGTCGCGCCCACGCTGGATTCGCCCCGATTGCGGGCTGTCCCGCGGCAAATGACCGTTAATTTCGACAGTTCCGTGTCGTACATCCCCGTTGCCGCCCCATGGGTGCATCGCTATAGTCCGCGCCGCCCGGGAGGGCCCTGCGAAAGTCGGACATGGCTGCAAAAGCTGAAAAGGCACCGATGGCGAGCACGACTCTGGAGGCCGCGTACCGGCCGACCGATGACGAACCGTTCATGAACGAGCGGCAGCGCGAGTACTTCCGTCGGAAGCTGCTGGCGTGGAAGGACGAGATCCTTCGCGAGAGCCGCGAGACGCTGGCAGCGCTGCAGAACGAGAGCGAGAACCACCCCGATCTCGCCGACCGCGCATCCTCCGAGACCGACCGTGCCATCGAACTGCGGGCGCGCGACCGCCAGCGCAAGCTGATCGCCAAGATCGATGCCGCGCTGGCGCGCATCGACGAGGGCACCTACGGCTACTGCGAGGAGACGGGCGAGCCGATCGCGCTCAAGCGACTCGAGGCCCGGCCCATCGCGACGCTCTCGATCGAGGCTCAGGAGCGTCACGAGCGTAACGAGCGCGTATATCGCGACGATTGATCCGGTCGGGGTTGGAAGGGACGAGTTCGAAAGGGGCGGCGCTTCGCCGGAAGCGCCGCCCCTTTCGCGTGAATGCCCTGCCGTGTGCGGCGGCGGGCGGGATCGAGGCCCTGCCGTGCTCCGGGAGAAACACGACAGGGTCGAGGGGCCGACGGGAGACGGCGGCCCGGGTCCCAGCGCCGCGGCTCATGGGGAGCGCGCCGCGAAGCGGGGAGGGGAGGCGGTAGGCTCAGAAGGGCAGCAGGATGTCCATCACCTGCTGACCGTAGCGCGGCTGCTGGACATCCGTGATCTGGCCGCGGCCGCCATAGGCGATGCGCGCCTGTGCGATCTTGGCCGAATCGATGGTGTTGTCGGAACCAATGTCCTCCGGCCGGATGACGCCGGCGACGATGAGCTCGCGCACCTCGAAGTTCACGCGGATCTCCTGCTTGCCCTCGATGACGAGGTTGCCGTTCGGCAGGGTCTGGGTGACGACGGCCGCGACGGTGGTGACCAGTTCTTCTGACCGGCGCACCGAACCCGCGCCCGAGGAGTCGCCCGAGCTCGACGTGTCGACGAGGCTGTCGGGATCGACGGCCGGCGGAAACACGTTGGAGTATTCACTCTCCCAGCCGAATAGGTTCGGCGTCGCCATCGTCTCGTTCCCCGAGCGCGAGCGCTTGGTGGCATTGTTGATGTTGGCCTTGTCCGTGACGCGGACCCGCACGGTGACGAGGTCGCCGACCAGACGCGCGCGCTGGTCCTTGAAAAAGGCCCGCGAGCCCTGCCGCCACAGCGAGTTCGAGGCATAGTTGACCGGCTCGGGCGTCGGCATGGCCATCTGCACCGGCTTGTAGCCTGGCTGCGAGGTGGGATCCTCGATGGCCGAGAGGGTCGGCGCCTTGCCGACATTGGACAGCCTGTCGATGCTGCCGCACGCGCCGAGCGCGAGGGCGAGCGAGCAGGCGGCGGCGGCCTTGAGGCGGAACACGGACGGGTTGGACATCGCGGCAATCCTCGAATGGGCGGCGGGGCGGGTCACGGGACGGCCGGGCCGGAGAGAGCGGAGGCGACGGGGCCGGGAATGCCGAGCGTCACCGAGACCTTGCCGGGCGCGATCACGGTGCCCTGCACCTGGCGCTTCGACTGGATGTTCTGAACGAGCACGACATCGCCGATGCCGCCGGGCTCCAGCGCCTTGGCCCGCATGTTCAGCGACAGGCCGGGCCCCTCGTAGACAACGGTGACGAGGCCGTTCTTCTCGACGACGTCCTGCTTGGCCAGGTCGCCGTCGCGCAGCATGGCGCCGGGATTGAGCTGCACCCTGGCGACCTTGCCGACGAGGTTGGTCGGGCCGGTGACGACGCCCCCCGGCAGGTCGCTGCGAGGCCGGCGCTCGAGCCGGACATCGGCGTCGCGCACCGGTTCGCCGCGCGCGATCATGCGCGTCAGGACGGGGACGTTGACCAGATCGACGACCGATCCGGTGACGCGGACGGGCTTCAACGCCAGGACGCGGCTTCCTGCGATGGACAGCGTTGCCTCGAGCCGGCGCGACCGGGCGTCGTAGAAGAGGTCGAGAAAGCGCAATTCGCCCTGCGCGTCGGGCTCGATGAACAGCGTCGCCTCGCCGGTGTCGAGCGCCAGCGACACGTCAGGCTCGTCCATGCCGTAGCGGGCGACGAGCGCGGCGCGCGCGGCCGCCTCGACCTCGGCCTTGCCGATCTTGCGGGCGGCGCGTGTCACCACGATCTGCACGGCTCCCGCCGGGTTTGCCGGCGTGAGGCCGGCGAGGCGGGCTGCGTCCATCACGCGCGACACCTGGATGGTGCCGTTGCGGCCGAGTGCGGGCGCGCGGAACACCGGCGTGTCCGCCGCCGCCCCGGCGCCTTCGACGAGGTCGCCGAGGTTGATCGTCTCGCGGGAGACCGTGACGTCCGTGCGCAGCACGGCGCGCGGCTGCTGCGCCTGAGCCTGCGCAGGCTGGCCGCCGGGGAACGTAACCGGCAGCGACGTCGCGAGCAGGGATGCAATGAGGAGTGCGCGCAGGGTCATGGCTCAGCCCCTGAACATCTGCGTGGTCGCCGACAGCATCTGGTCGGACGCGGTGATGACGCGGGCGTTCATCTCGTAGGCGCGCTGCGCCGCGATGAGCGAAGAGATCTCCGTCACCGCATTGACGTTGGCCTCCTCCAGATAGCCCTGCTGCAGCGAGCCGAAGCCCTCGGAGCCGGGATTGCCCGTCACGGGCTGGCCGGACGCGCTGGTCTCGATGAACAGGTTGTCGCCGATCGCCTCGAGGCCGGACTTGTTGACGAACCGGGCGAGCTGGATCTGGCCGAGCTCCTGCGGCGCCGCCGCCGTCGGGACCGACGCCTGCACCTGCCCGGTCGCGCTGATCGTGATGCTGGTGGCTTCCTGCGGGATCGTGATCTGCGGGGCGATGACGTAGCCATCGTGCGTGACGAGCTGGCCCGTGCCGTCGACCTCGAACGAGCCGTCGCGGCTGTAGGCCGTGCGACCGTCGGGCAGGTTCACCTGGATGAACCCTTCGCCGCGGATGGCGATGTCGTATTCCTTTTCGGTGGGCGTCAGCGTGCCCTGCGACATGATCCGGCCCGTCGAGGCCGTCTTCACGCCGGAGCCGAGCTGGATGCCGGAGGGAACAACCGTGTTCTGGTCTGACGTTGCCGTGCCGGGCCGGCGCAGCGTGTCGTAAAGCAGGTCCTGGAATTGCGCGCGCTGGCGCTTGTAGCCCGTGGTCCGCAGGTTCGCGATGTTGTTGGAGATGACCTGGACGTTGAGCTCCTGGGCCATCATGCCTGTGGAGGCGGTGTAGAGGGCGCGCATGGGTCAGCTCCTTCAGGCGTTCGGGACGGACGAGAGTTGCTGGATCGCCGAGCGGGTCAGCTCGTCGTTGCGCTGCAGCATCTGCGAGACCGAGGTGTAGGCGCGGTTGACCTCGATGAGCCGGCTCATCTCCAGCACGGGCTTCACGTTGGACTGTTCGACGGCGCCGGATTCGATCCGGACGTCGGTGGCGGCGGCGGGGCGCAGGGGGGTCGCCGCTGTGTAGGTGTTGAAGCCGGCGTTCTCGAGCTGTCCCGGGTTGGGCACCGCCATCAGCCGCAGCTTGCCCTTCTGGCCCTCGGAGGAGGACACGGTCCCGTCCTTGCCGATCCCGATGCCTGTTTCCTCTGGCGTGAACGTGATGGGACCCCCTTCGCCCAGCACGCGGTGACCATCGCTGGTGACGAGCTCGCCGCGGGTGTTGATCTGCAGGGCGCCGTTGCGGGTGTAGCGCTCGCCGCCCGGCGTCTGCACCGCCAGAACGGCATTGCCGCTGATGGCGATGTCGAGCGGGTTGTCGGTGCGCTGGAGGGGGCCCGGGCTGAAGTCGATGCCGGAGTTCTTGTCGATGACGTAGGAGACCTGCTTGTCGCCCGGCTCGAACGCGTCCGCGCTCGCCGTGGGGTTCAGGTATTCCTCGAAGCGCAACTGGTGCGCCTTGAACCCGTTCGTGCCCAGGTTCGCCACGTTGTTGGCGATCGTCTCCAGCTCGCGCGTCAGCGCAACCTGGCGCGAAAGGCCGACAAGGAGAGCATTCTCCATCGTCCCGTCTCCCGAATGACCCGGCCTGAGCCGGGTTGTCCGCCACGGCCTCGGCGCTCCCCAGCGCGGCCATGACTTGAAACGAGGCGCAACGGCCGTGCCAGCCGCCCCGTTTGGATAAACATCGTTCTTTTTCAGATGGTTGACGGCTAGCGGCCCCGGCGATCGCCTCGGCAGCAGCGGCCTGGCATGCAGAAACGACCCGGCAAGAAATGCCGGCGCGAGGCGTCCCGTAACCGTTCATTAACCGTGAGCGGAGAAGGATGCGTGACACGGCGGCATGGCGTCATCACATGCCGTCCGACCGGGGTCGCGACGGGCAACACATGGCCAAGAAGCCCAAGAAGAAAGCCGACGAAGAGGCGGCCGCTCCCGCGGAGGGGCCGGCCGAGGCGAAGCCTGCCGGCGGCAGCAAGAAGAAGCTGATCATCATCGCCGCCGCGGCGCTGCTTGTGCTCGGCGGCGGCGGTGGCGGCGGCTACTTCTGGTGGTCGAAAAAGAAGGCGGCCGAAATGGCCGCCACCGAGGGAGGCCAGGCCGCCCCGGTCCCGCCGAAAAAGGCCACCTTCCTCGACATGAAGG
>JAIYAB010000441.1 GCA_027489275.1 Hyphomicrobiales bacterium | reverse complement strand
CTGCGCAGCAGTCCGGGCGCGAAATGCTGTCGCGATACGTCGTGATCGGGGTGGGGGCGGCGAAACTCGATCCTGCGACAGGGCTGTCGCAGAAGGCGCCTTGGCCCGATCCTGTCCTGTCGACCGACAAGGGTGTGCGGTTGATCCCGATTCCCGAAACGCAGATGCCACCTGCCGCGACCGGCTTCATCTCCGCTATGCGTTCGGCGTTGATGCAGGGCTTGGGCGCACTGGGGCAGACGATCAACTTCCATGTTTTTGAACCGGGCGGCGTCGATGCCTGCAAACCCGGCGAACTTCGTGTGCGGTACGCCGAAGAGACATACACCTACAAGACCCCGGTACCGGGATGCGAGGTCAAGCCTGGTTGAGACTGGAGTCAGGCGGGCAGCGACGATTGACTCCCGAAGGATTCTGGTGAGGCTCCCGGCACACGTCTGGACCTCGCCATGCCGCTGACCCTCACCATCGCCGAACTCGTCTCCGCCTTCCCCGATTTCCGCGTTGCCGTCGTGGTCGCGGAGGATCTCGCGATCCCCGCCGAGCGGCCGGATGATCTCGACGCCGAGATCGCTGCGCGCGAAGCGGCGTGCAGGGCGCAGTGGGGCGGGACGGAGCTATCGGCTGTCCCCGGCATCGCGGCGTGGCGGGCGGCCTACCGCGCCTTCGGCATCAAGAAGACGAGCTATCGCTGCTCGGTCGAGCGCCTCGTCAAGAACGTGCTCGCCGAGCGCCCGCTGCCGCGGATCAACGCCTTTGTCGATGCCTACAACGCCGTGTCGCTGTCGCACGGGCTGTGCGTGGGGGCGGACGATCTCGACAAGGCCGAGCAGCCCCTGGCCTTCCGCTTCTCCCGCGAGGGCGACACCTTCCTCGACATGGCGGCTGAGGAGGGGGAGGACCCCAACGATCCGCCCAAGCCCGGCGAGGTGGTCTACGCCGATGCCGCCAAGGTGCTCTGCCGTCGCTGGAACTGGCGGCAGGACGCGCGCAGCATCATCACCCCGGCGACCCGCCGGGCCGTGGTGACGCTGCAGGGCAACGGCGTCGGCGACGTCGAGGCCGCCGCGGCCGATCTCGTCGCCCTGCTCGCGCGCCACTGTTCGGCCCGCGCCGTCGTGGCCGTCGCCCATGCGGGTTCGCCCGACGTAGCGATCTGAGCGGCCGGCCGCGTCGCATGCGCTCGCGCGAAACGCTCGGTCTCCTGCTCGGCTTCGTCGGCGTCGTCATCTTCGGCGCGACGCTGCCGATGACGCGGGTCGCGGTGCCCTATCTCGACCCCGTCTTCCTCACCGCCGGCCGCGCCGCCGTCGCCGGCCTCATTGCCGTCGCGGTGCTGGTCGCCCTGCGCCGTCCCCTCCCGCCCATGGCGGCGGTGCCGCGGATCGCGCTCGCCTCGCTGCTGCTCGTCGGCGGATTCCCCGTCTTCAGCGGCTTTGCGATGCTGACCGTCCCGGCCTCGCACGGGGCCGTGGTCATCGGAATCATGCCGCTCGCCACCGCCGTGCTGGGGGCCATCCTGCTGCGGGAGCGGCCCTCGCCGGCCTTCTGGCTGGCGGCCGTGATCGGGTCGGCCATCATCGTCGTCTTCTCCCTGCGCGACGGCGGCGGGCGGATCCAGCCGGGCGACCTGTTGCTGGTCGGCGCCATCGCCAGCGCGTCGCTCGGCTATGTGCTCTCGGCCGACCTGTCGCGGAGCATGCCGGGTTGGGAGGTCATCAGCTGGGCCGTCGTCATCGCGCTGCCCGTCAGCGTTCCGCTCGCTTTTGCGACCGCCCCGGCCGACGCGGCGGCGGTGCCTTGGGCCGCATGGGCGGCCTTCGCCTATCTCGGCCTGATGAGCCAGTATCTCGGCTTCTTCGCCTGGAACGCCGGCCTCGCCATGGGCGGAGTCTCGCGGGTCTCGCAGGTGCAGCTGCTGCAGACCTTCGTGACCTTCGGCATCGCCGCCCTGGTCAGCGGCGAGCGCGTCGACCTGTGGACATGGCTCGCGGCCGTCGCCGTGTGCGCGGTGGTCCTCGTCGGCCGCAGGGCGCGCATCCGGAAGCAGTGAACGGCTGTCGGGGCCGACACGGCGCATCCGTGCAACACTTCGTTTGCCCTGCCTTCGGCCACGCAGGGGAGGGGCTTGCCAGGATCGGTTTGTCGACATAAAGATATCTTTATGTCGGCTGTGCCGATCCCGGAGCATCGATCCATGGCCAGCCCCCCGGCCGAACGCGTGTCCCTCGACGATCTGGTCGCCGGCCTCCGGGCGGCCGGGGAGGAGACCCGTCTGCGCGTGCTCGCGCTGCTCGGCGAGGGCGAGCTGAACGTCTCCGATCTCACCGACATCCTCGGTCAGTCGCAACCCCGCATTTCCCGGCATCTCAAGCTCCTCGTCGACGCCGGCCTCATCGAGCGGCATCGCGAGGGGGCCTGGGCTTTTTTCCGCATCGACGAGCGTGGCCCGGCAGGCTCCCTGGCCCGCGAACTCGCGCAGCGGCTCGACCAGGAGGACGGCATCCTCGCCGCCGACCGCGCCCGGCTGCGGGCCGTCCGCAGCGCCCGGGCCGAGGCCGCCCAGGCCTACTTCAACCGCCACGCCGCCGACTGGGACCGCCTGCGCTCGCTGCATGCCGCGGAAGCGGACGTCGAGGCGCAGATCCTCGATATCCTGGGCCCCGGAAAGGTCGATGCCCTGCTCGACCTCGGCACAGGCACCGGCCGCATGCTCGCCCTGCTGGCCCCGCTCGCCCGCCGCGTCGTCGGGGTCGACAGCAACCACGCCATGCTCGCCGTCGCCCGCGCCAACCTCGCCGCCGCCGGGCTGCGCCGGGCCGAACTGCGGCAGGGCGATGTTTACGCACCCCCGGTTGAGCGGGACGGCTTCGACGTCGTCGTGCTGCACCAGGTCCTGCACTTCCTCGACGATCCGGCCCGCGCGCTCCGCGAAGCCGCCGCCACGCTCGCCCCCGGCGGTCGCCTGCTGATCGTCGATTTCGCCCCCCACGCGCTGGAATTCCTGCGCGAGGAGCACGCCCACCGCAGGCTCGGCTTCGAGAAGGAGCAGATCCTGGGCTGGTGCCGTGAAGCGTCCCTCGACCCGGTCGACCACCGGGTCCTGCCGGCCCCCGCGCGGGACCGGCTCGCCGTTTCGTTCTGGGTGGCCCGCGACCGGCGAGCCCCTGTCCGCATCGATGACGTTCGCGCGTCGAAGGAGGTTGCCTGATGTCCGCGTCGCCGATCCGCCTGAGCCGCCGCGCCGGCCCCCGCGCCATTCGCGTTTCGTTCGAGTTTTTCCCGCCGAAGACCGACGAGGCCGAGGCGACCCTGTGGGAATCCATCGAGCGGCTCGCCCCCCTCAACCCGGACTTCGTGTCCGTGACCTACGGGGCCGGCGGCTCCACGCGGGAGCGCACGCAGGCCACCGTCGCGCGCATCGTCCGGGACACGGCGCTGAAGCCGGCGGCGCACCTGACCTGCGTCGGCGCCAGCCGGGACGAGATCGCCTCCGTGCTGGCAGGTTTCGGCGAGGCGGGAGTGCGCCATGTCGTGGCGCTGCGTGGCGATCCGCCGGGCGGCGTCGGGTCG
>JAIYAB010000269.1 GCA_027489275.1 Hyphomicrobiales bacterium | reverse complement strand
TCACAGGTCCTTGCGCGGATCCCACGTCTTCGTCTCGGCCCACCGCTTCATCAGGTCCTCGAGATCGCGGTCGGCATCGGGCGGCAGCATGACATCGATGGTGACGAGCAGGTCGCCGCGCCCCTCGGCGTGCGGCAGGCCCTTGCCGCGCAGGCGCAGCGTCCGTCCGGTGGAGGAGTTAGGCGGAATCGTCAGCTCGACGGCGCCCTCCAGCGTCGGCGTGCGCACCTTCGCTCCCAGCACCGCCTCGTCGAGGCGCACGGGCAGGCGCAGGCGCAGGTCCTTGCCCTCGATGGCGAAGCGCCGGTCGGGGCGCACGCGCACCGTGACGAGCACGTCCCCGGGCGGACCGCCCGTCGGGCTCGGGTGCCCCTGCCCCTTCAGGCGGACGGTCTGGCCGTCGGCGACGCCCGCCGGGATCGAGACCTCGACGTCGCGGCCGTTGGGCAGAGTGACCCGCAGGGCGACGCCCTTCACTGCCTCCTGGAGGGTGATGGTCGTTTCGCTGCGCACGTCAGCTCCTGCCTTTGCCCGTCGCGTGCCGGCGCGCCCGGTCGCCTCGGCCCCGAAAAAGTCCGAGAAGATGTCGCTCGCATCGAAGCCCGCGCCGGGCCGTCCGCCCTGCCGGAAGCCGCCCGCGTCGCTGCCGAAGCCGAAGTGGAAGTTCTCGAACCCGCCGCGCGGCCCGCCGGCGCCCCGTCCGCCAGCGCCGGCGCCGAAGCCCTCGAAGCCGGCGAAGCGCGGCTTGCCCTCCGCGTCGATCTCGCCCGCGTCGAACTTCTTGCGCTTCTCGGCATCGCCCACGATCTCGTAGGCGTTGGTGAGCTCGGAGAATTTCTCGCGCGCCTTCGGGTCGTCCGGGTTGCGGTCCGGGTGCAAGGTCTTGGCGAGGCGGCGATACGCCTTCTTCACCTCCGCCTCGCTGGCGGAGCGTGTCACGCCCAGGACGTCGTAGGGATCACGCATGTGGTCCATCCTCTCGCGGCGCATATCATGCACCATGCCGGCCGACGGCGCTCCGCCTGCGGGGCGGGGACCGACGGGCCGGCCGTCTTTTCAACCATCATGTGGGGTGCGTGTTGCGGCCGCGCAACGGTGTTGTGCGCGGGTCTCAGGCCGTTGCCGGCCGGATCTTCCGCAATTGCCAGTGCCCCGCGCCTGCCCGGCAGGCGAGGCCGAGCAGATCCTGCTGGCTGGTGTCGAGGGTGATGGTCGTCTTGAAGAACCGGCAGACCTCATCCTCCCGGACGAATGCGTCGCCCGTCGCGGCGAAGACGCCCTTCCGGCCGGTTTTCGGGTTCGCCCAGCGGGTCGGCGCGCCCGTCCTCAGCGGATCCAATGCGGCGTCCATCGCGTCCTCGGCATAGACGAGGTCCTCGCCGCTGAGATCGGACGACAGCACCGGCAAGGGCGTGGCGACGATGGAGCCCGTCGTCTCCGGCTCCGCGAGCGGGCCGATGGGGAACGTCATGGAGCAGCCGGACGACAGGAGCCCTGCGATCAGCGCGGCCGGGACGGACAGAGCCATGCGCGAGCGGTGCAGCGCGCCGGGCAATCTCCTTTTTTCCCGCCGTGATTGTCCCATATAACGTCGCGGATCCCTGTGGCGGTGCAGTTGGCTGCACTCACTCGAACGGTGATCGCATTAATGACTTGGAAGCGTTAATGGCTGGTGACTTCACCGGGTCGGATGACCCGTTCGCGCTGTGGGAGACGTGGTTCGCCGAGGCGCGCGACAGCGAGCCGAACGACCCCAACGCGATGGCACTGTCGACCGTCGACGCGCAGGGCCTTCCGGATGTGCGGATGGTGCTCCTGAAGGGCGCCGACCGGGACGGGTTCGTCTTCTACACCAACACCGAATCGGCCAAGGGCGCCGAGCTCGCCGCCAATCCGAAGGCTGCGGTGGTGTTCCACTGGAAGAGCCTGCGCCGGCAGGTGCGCGTGCGCGGCCCGGTGGAGCGCGTCAGCGACGCGGAGGCCGACGCCTATTTCCAGAGCCGGCCGCGCGACAGCCGCATCGGCGCGTGGGCCAGCCAGCAGTCCCGCCCGCTCGAAAGCCGCTTCGCGCTCGAGAAGGCCGTCGCGTCCTACGCGACGCGATTCGCCATCGGCGAGGTGCCGCGCCCTCCCCACTGGACCGGCTTCCGCATCAGGCCCGTCTACATGGAGTTCTGGCAGGACCGGCCGTTCCGCCTGCACGACCGCCTCGTCTTCCGTCGTCCTGACTCCGACGGCGACTGGGAGCGGTCGCGCCTCTATCCCTGAGCGGGACCGAAGCAATCGAACCGATTCTTGACCGACTCCTCCGGACCTGAGCTTATCGCCCCATGCCCAACAGCGTCGCCACGTCGAATTCTCCGCGCCGCGTCATGCTCCTCACCGGAGCAAGCCGGGGGATCGGTCACGCCACGGTGAAGCGGTTCTCGGCCGCCGGCTGGCGCGTGATCACCTGCTCGCGCCATGCCTTTCCCGAGAACTGCCCCTGGGAGATGGGTCCCGAGGACCACATCCAGGTCGACCTCTCGGACGCCGACAACACCGTCGAGGCCATCGCCGAGATCAAGCGGCGGCTCGAGAACGGCCGCCTCGACGCGCTGGTGAACAACGCGGGCATCTCCCCCAAGGGCGAAGGCGGCTCCCGGCTGGGCACCATCGAGACGGACCTGCGCGACTGGCAGAAGGTGTTCCAGGTCAACTTCTTCGCCCCCGTCATGTTGGCACGCGGCCTGATGGACGAGCTCAAGGAGGCGAAGGGCTCGGTGGTGAACGTCACGTCGATCGCCGGGTCGCGCGTCCACCCCTTCGCCGGCGCGGCCTACGCCACGTCGAAGGCGGCGCTGGCGGGCCTCACCCGCGAGATGGCGGGCGACTTCGGCCCGCACGGCATCCGCGTGAACGCCATTTCTCCGGGGGAGATCGACACGGCCATCCTGTCCCCGGGCACGGACAAGATCGTGGCGCAGATCCCCATGCGCCGGCTCGGCACGCCGGAGGAGGTGGCCAAGGCGATCTATTTCCTGTGCACCGACCAGTCGAGCTACGTGCACGGCGCAGAGATCCACATCAATGGCGGCCAGCACGTCTGACATCGCCGCCGGCGACGACCGGCTCTATCCCGCCCGCCCGATCCTTGCGGCGAGCGTTGCCGTGTTCCGTGAAGGCCGCGTGCTCGTCGCGTCGCGCACGAAGCCTCCCGGCAACGCGGTGTTCTCCCTGCCCGGCGGCGTCGTGGAGGTAGGCGAAACGCTGGCCGAGGCCGCGCTGCGCGAACTGGCCGAGGAGGTCGGCGTGGTCGCCGAGATCGTCGGCTTCGCCGGCCACGTCGAGGTCATCGAGCCCGACGGCGACGGCCGCGTGAAGCGTCACTTCGTCGTCAACGCCTTTGCCGGGCGATGGGTGTCCGGCGAGCCAGTCGCGGGCCCGGAGGCGGGCGAGACGTTCTTCGTCGCGCCGGACGAGATCGGCTCGCTGCGCACCACGCCGGGCCTAGCCGGCATTGTCGCCCGCGCGCGCGCCGTTTTTGAGGGCGCGCCGTGAGCCGGCCACGCCGGGCGATCCGCACGGGCGCAGCGGCTCTGGCGCTGGCGATCGCGCTCGCCCTTCCGGGCGCCGCCGACGCCCAGTTCTATTGGCCCTGGCAGCAGCGCCCCGCGCCCCCTCCCCCGCCGCAGCAGGTCCAGCCCCAGCGCCCCCGCCCGGCGACGCCGCGCCCGCCGGCGCAGGCCAAGCCGCCGGACGCGAAGGCCGAGGCGGAGCAGCCGGAACCGCCCCCGCCGCCCTACGAGCCGAAGCTTCTGCGCCTTTCGGAAATCCTGGGCGCGCTCGCCTTCCTGCGGCCCCTGTGCGGCGGCAACGACGAACGCGAGTGGCGCGGGCGCATGACCCAGCTCATCGATGCCGAAGCCAGCACGGCCGGCCGTCGCGAACGCCTCGCCGGCGCCTACAATCGCGGCTACCGCGAATACGCCCACACCTACCGCCGCTGCACGCCGGCTGCCGAAGTCGCCATCGGCCGCTTCGTCGAAGAGGGCGGCAAGCTCGCGCGAGAGCTGGCGAGCCGCTACGGCGGCTAGACTGCGTCCGTCCTCTACCGCCCGTCGAGCGCCTCCACGAACCGCACAGGCTCGCCCGTCGCCGGGGTTACGAGGTCGCCGTCCCACATCACCAACGCGCCGCGCACCAGCGTGCCGATCGGCCAGCCGGTGACGGTCACGCCGTCATAGGGCGTCCAGCCGCATTTCGACGCGATCCACCGGTTGGTGATCGTCTCGCGCCGCTTCAGGTCGACGATGGTGAGGTCCGCGTCGTAGCCGACAGCGATGCGCCCCTTGCGCGCCGTGCCGAAGATCCGGTTGGGGCCCGCGCTCGTCAGGTCGACGAGGCGCTCCAGCGAAAGGCGACCGGCGTTGACGTGGTCGAGCATCACGGGCACCAGCGTCTGCACGCCGGTCATCCCGGAGGGCGAGTCGGGATAGGTCTTCGCCTTTTCCTCCAGCGTGTGCGGCGCGTGGTCGGAGCCGAGCACGTCGACGATTCCCTGCCGCAGACCCCACCAGATGCCGTCGCGGTGCGCGGCGTCGCGGACGGGCGGGTTCATCTGCGCGAGCGTTCCGAGGCGCTCGTAGCACTCCGGCGCCGCCAGCGTCAGGTGATGCGGTGTCGCCTCGACGCTCGCCACGTCCTTGTGCTGCGCCAGGAACGGCATCTCCTCGGCCGTCGAGATGTGCAGCACGTGGATCCGCGCTCCGACGCGACGGGCGATCTCCACCAGACGGCGGGTGCAGTTCAGCGCCACCTCGGGCGAGCGCCACACCGGATGCGAACGCGGATCGCCGGGCACGCGCAGATCCTTGCGCGCGCGCAGCATCGGCTCGTCCTCCGAGTGGAAGGCGGCGCGCCGGCGCGTCTGGCTGAGGACCGCTTCCACCGAGGCGTCATCCTCCACCAGTAGCGAGCCGGTGGATGAGCCCATGAACACCTTGATTCCGGCGGCGCCCGGCAGGCGCTCGAGGTCGCGCAATTCGGCCGTGTTCTGCCCCGTGGCGCCGACCCAGAACGCGAAGTCGCAGTGCATGCGGCGACGGCCGCGGCGGATCTTGTCGTCGAGCGCCTCGGGCGTCGTCGTTTCGGGCTTCGTGTTGGGCATCTCGAATACGGCGGTCACGCCGCCCATGACGGCGGCGAGCGAACCTGTTTCGAGATCTTCCTTGTGGTCGAGGCCCGGCTCGCGGAAATGCACCTGGCTGTCGATGACGCCGGGCAGCACGTGGAGGCCGGTGCAGTCGACCCGCCGGCCGGCGTCCGCTCGCGACAGGTCGCCCAGCGCCGCGATCGCGCCGTCGCGGATGCCGACATCGGTCGTGCCGCGGCCGTCATGGTTGACGACGGTGCCGCCGTGGAGGACGAGATCGTAGGTCGCGGCCATGCGGCCCTCCTTGCGGTCGCCGAGACGGCGCGCCCTGTGCGCATGTCTCTTGATGTGCCTTCACCAGCGCATAGGTAACGCGCAGC
Organism: Hyphomicrobiales bacterium; assembly: GCA_027489275.1. GTDB lineage: Bacteria > Pseudomonadota > Alphaproteobacteria > Rhizobiales > Beijerinckiaceae > Alsobacter. The sequence continues at coordinate 6,190 of JAIYAB010000269.1, read as the reverse complement.
CGCAGCGCAAGCGTGCCGCGCGATTCGATGGAGAAGCCGATGCCAGCCGCCAGCCTCACGGACCGGGGTATCATCCGCGTCACGGGCGAGGACGCCCGCGGCTTCCTCGATGGCCTCCTTACGAGCGCGATGGACCGGGTGGCCCCGGGGCAGGCCCGCTACGCTGCGCTGCTGTCGCCTCAAGGCAAGATCCTGTTCGATTTCCTCGTCGCCGAGGCGCCGCCGGAGCTGGGGGGCGGCTTCTGGCTCGACGCGCCCCGCGCGCTTGCGCAGGACCTCGCCAAGCGGCTGGGCTTCTACAAGCTGCGCGCCAGGGTGACGGTGGAAAACCTGACCGGAACGTGGGGCGTCGCCGCCTCGTGGGACGAGGGGCCGCCCGCGGGCACCGGCGGGTTCGTCTTTCCCGACCCCCGCCTCCCCGAGCTCGGGCACCGGGCCATCGTGCCGTGCGACGAGGCGGAGCGGATCGCGTCCGCGCCGGCGGAGGCGTGGCACGCGTACCGCATCGCGCTCGGTGTGCCCGAGGGCGGGCGCGACTTCGCCTATGGCGAGACGTTCCCGCACGAGGCGGACATGGACCAGCTCGGCGGCGTCGACTTCGACAAGGGCTGCTATGTCGGCCAGGAGGTCGTGTCGCGCATGGAGCACCGCGGGACGGCGCGCACGCGCATCGTGCCGGTGCGCTTCACGGACGGCTATTCGCCGCCGGGCGGCGCCGAGGCCATCGCCGGCGACCGGGCGCTGGGCCGCGTCGGCGAGCCGGTTCCGGGCGGCCATGCGCTGGCGATGCTGCGCCTGGACCGGCTGGGCGACGCGCTGGCGGCCGGTCTCCAGCCGACGGCCGGAGGCCTCGTATTCGTCGCGTCGAAGCCCGGCTTCGCCCGCTTCCCGTTCCCGGGAGAAGCGGATAAAGCGGAGGGATGACCTCGCTCATCATCCACCCGGACGGCAAGGCCCGCTGCCCGTGGCCCGGTACCGATCCGCTCTACGTCGCCTATCACGACACCGACTGGGGCGTGCCCGAGCGCGACGACCGGGCGCTGTTCGAGAAGCTTCTGCTCGACGGTTTCCAGGCCGGGCTTTCGTGGATCACCATCCTGCGCAAGCGCGACAATTTCCGCGCGGCCTTCGACGGGTTCGACGCGCAGCGCATGGTGCGCTGGGGGCCCGAGCGGCTCGACGCGCTGATGGGAGACGCCGGCATCGTCCGCAACCGCGCCAAGATCGAGGCCTCGGTGAAATCGGCCCGCGCCTATCTGGCCATCGCGGAGCGGCGGGGTTTCGCCGATTTTCTCTGGGATTTCGTCGACGGCCAGCCGGTGCAGAACCGCTTCGCCTCCCCATCCGAGGTGCCGGCGGAGACCGAGGTGTCCCGCAGGATGTCGAAGGCGCTGCGGGCCGAAGGGTTCAACTTCGTCGGGCCGACGATCGTCTACGCCTTCATGCAGGCGGTGGGGATGGTCAACGACCACCTCGTCGGCTGTTTCCGCCACGACGAATGCGCCGAACTGGCCCGCAACGGCGGGAGCGTCTGATGGCCCGCGGACCCGCGACGAAGGATGCAGCGCCGCGCGCGTGGCAGCGCATGCTGTCGGGACGGCGGCTCGATCTGCTCGATCCCTCGCCGCTGGACGTCGAGATCGAGGACATCGCGCACGGCCTCGCGCGCGTCGCGCGCTGGAACGGCCAGACGCGCGGCGCGCACATCTATTCCGTCGCGCAGCACTCGCTGCTGGTCGAATCCATCGCGCGACAGGTGGAACCGGGGCTCGGCGCCGATGCGGCGCTCGTCGTGCTGCTGCACGACGCGCCCGAGTATGTCGTCGGCGACATCATCTCCCCCTTCAAGGCCGTGGTGGGCGATGCCTACAAGGCCGTCGAGAACCGCCTGCTCGCGGCCATCCACCTGCGCTTCGGCCTTCCGGCCGTCCCGGGCCAGGCGGTGACGACGCTGGCCAAGACGGCCGACCGCGCCGCCGCGTTCCTCGAAGCCACGCGGCTCGCGGGGTTCGCCACCGAGGAGGCGCTGCGCTTCTTCGGCCGCCCTGCCGCGGTGCCGCCGGAGGCGGAGGCTCTGCTCGAACCCTGCCCGGCGGAGGAGGCGAAGGCGCTGTTCCTCGCGCGGTTCCAGGCGCTGGAGGGCGCGCGCGCCTGACCGCGACCGACCCTCCGCAGACCATGTGGAGGCGCAAGCCGGTCCTGCGTTATATGCTGGCGGCGAACCGGAGACCCGCAATGCCCGCGATCCACGTCACTCCCCTCTCCCGCCTCCATGAGACCGTCGACGCCAGCGGCGCGGGGCACGTCGTGACGCTTATCAACGCGTCGACGGCGGTGGAGCGCCCCGCGTCCATCGCGCCGGAGCGGCATCTCTTCATCGGCGTCAGCGACATCACGGCCTCCATGGACGGCCATATCCTGCCGGCCGAAGACCATGTCGAGCGCCTGCTGCGCTTCGTGCAGGAGTGGGACCGCTCCCGCCCCATGGTGATCCACTGCTGGGCGGGGATCAGCCGCTCGACGGCGGCGGCGTTCATCACCGTCTGCTCGCTGCGTCCCGAGCGAAACGAAGCCATGGTGGCGAAGGCGCTGCGCGAGGCATCGCCCTCCGCGACCCCGAACCCGCGCCTCGTTGCCGTCGCGGACGCGATGCTCGGGCGCAACGGCCGGATGGTCGAGGCCATCGCGGCCATCGGGCGCGGCGCGGACGCCTTCGAGGGAACCCCCTTCCGGCTGCCGGTGGACTGAGATGGCGCGGGCCGCGGCCGAAACCTCCATCGAGATCGGCGTCGCCGCGGCGGTCGTCGCCGTGGAGGCCAACGCGCCGCGCATCCTGGTCTCCCGCGCCGTCGGCGACGACGCGCCGGGTCTGCCGGCCGGCCGGTTCGACCCGCTCTCGCACCGCACGCTCGAGATCGGGCTGCGCGCCTTCGTGGCCGAGCAGACCGGACTGTCGCTCGGCTACGTCGAGCAGCTCTACACTTTCGGCGACCGCGGGCGAAATGCCACTCCGGGCGACGAGGCGCCGCACGTCGTGTCGATCGGCTACCTCGCGCTGACGCGGCTCGTCGCGAATGCGGGCGGGCTGCCGGCGGGCGTTCGGCTGCGCTCTTGGTACGCGTTCTTCCCGTGGGAGGACTGGCGTGGGGGACGACCCGCCATCCTCGACCGCGCGATCTTGCCGCCGCTGCGCGGATGGGCGGCCGACACGGCGGCCGAGGCGGCCGAAGGCGCGCGGCGACCCCTGTCGCGCGCCGAGCGGCTGCGCCTCAGCTTCGGCGTCAGCGACGCCGCCGGCGGCTTCGCCGTCGAACCGGGCGTCTGGGACGAGGAGAAAGTGCTGGAGCGCTACGAACTGCTCTACGAAGCCGGCCTTCTCGCCGAAGCTCGCCGCGACGGCCGTACCGCCGCGCTGGCCCGCGCCGAGGCGCCTGAACTCGGCGAGGCGATGCGGCTCGACCACCGGAGAATCCTCGCCACGGCCATGGGCCGGCTGCGCGCCAAGCTGAAGTACCGGCCGGTCGTGTTCGAACTCCTGCCCGACACCTTCACGCTCACCGCCCTGCAGCAGACGGTCGAGGCAATTTCCGGCCGCCACCTGCACAAGCAGAACTTCCGGCGCATCGTCGAGGGCACCGCCCTGGTCGAGCCGACCGGCGGCACCGCAATGACCGGCGGCCGGCCGGCTGCCCTCTTCCGCTTTCGCCGCGAGGTGGTCCAGGAGCGGCCCGCGCCGGGTCTGCGCTTCGGGATCCGGGGCTGACGTCAGGCCGCGTTGACGCGCCGGCCCCGGTTCCACAGCCAGAACGGCAGCCCGCTCATCAGCACGTCGAACTGGTCGACACTCTGGAAGTTGCCGTTGAGCGACACCCGCGGCAACGCCGTGGGAATGGCCGCGTGCTCGGGAAACAGCATGCCCGGCCGCGTCGTGACGGCGGTGACAAATCCCATCTCCGTCGCAGCCCTGAACTCGCGTGAACCGGCCGAGCCGGGGTCGCCGACGGGATAGGCAAAGTGGACGACGGGCCGTCCGATCGCGTCCTCGATCACGCGGCGCGATTGCTCCATCTCGTCCCGGGCCACCTCGGGAGGGTGCTTGGCGAGCATCGGATGCGTCATCGTATGCGCCCCGATCGTCACCAGCGGGTCCGCCGCAAGCCGGCGGATTCCGTCCCAGTCGAGGCACAGCGCCGCGACGCTGCCGAGGCTGTCGACGCCCGCGCGCGCAGCAAGCGCCGCGATCGTCGAGCGGAGCCTCTCCTCCGGCCCGGTGCGGAGCGCCCAGTAGATGCGCTCGAAGGCCGCCGTCTTGTCCCCGGGCGAAGCCGCAGCCAGCACCTCCGGCCCCTCGCCGAGGTCGACCTCGATGCGGGCGAGCCGCTCAACGGCCTCCTCCAGGTCCAGCCACCACAGCGGGGCCGTCCGGTCGGCGAAGCCGGGCGTAACGTAGACCGTCGCAGGCGCGCCGTGACGCCGAAGGACCGGCAGCGCCTCGTCGAGCGTATCCCGATACCCGTCGTCGAAGGTCAGGGCGACGAAGGGTGTCCCCTCTGCGTCCGCAAGCCGGCCGGGCACCTGGTCCATGGCGACGAGGTCGAGGCCGATGGCCCTGCACCGGCAAAGGACCGCGTCGAGGAAATCCGGCGTCACTTCGAGCAAACGGTTCGGCGCGAAGGCGCGCTCCCGCCACGGCCGCACATGATGCAGCATCAGGATTGCGCCCGTCCCGCGGAATCGCGGCCCGGTCAGCCGATGGGCGCCGGTGGCGGACAGCACCGTGAAGACGGCGCGAAACACGTCATGCTTCAGCGACACGCGATCGCTCCCCTCCGCGGCCGTCCGGCGCGGCATTCCGGGCCGGTCGCAACCGGCACGCGAAGTATTAAGGGATCACCGTTAAGACCCGTTGAAGCAACGGGATGCGGGCGCGTCCCGCCCGATCCGGGGTCGTTCGACGCAGTGATGGCAAAGAGCCGCGAGGCCAGCAACACCGGGCGAAGCAGCGCCGTCGCCCACGACGACTGGGAGGCGCTCGAACCCCTTTGGCGCACGCTGGAATCGCGGGGCGGCGTTTCGCCCTACCAGCGCTTCGATTTCGTGGCTCCCTGGCTCCGCACCGTCGCCGCGCGCCGGGACCTGAAACCCCTCGTCGTCGAAATCCGGACCGACGGCCGCACCGCCATGCTTCTGCCGCTGGAGGTGACGTCGTTCGGCATCGCGCGGATCGCGCGTTACCCGGGCGGCCGCCAGGCCAATCTGGGCGGCCCCATCGTCGATCCCGACCTCGTGGCCTCTGTCGATCCCGGCCGGCTGGGAGATCACCTGGTGGAGATCGCGCAGGGGCCGTTGCGGATCGACGGCTTCGCGCTTCTCAACCAGCCGGAGCTGCCCGACGGGCTCGTCAATCCGCTCGCCGTGATGGCGGAAAGCCGGCCGAGCACGTCCGTTTCGTTCAGGTTGGAGCTCGACGGACCGATCGACGAGGTCCTCAACCGCGTGCTCAGCGCCGGCACGCGCCGTCACCTCGTCAAGAAGCGCAAGCGCCTTGCCGAGCGCGGCCCGCTCCGGTTCGGCCCCTCATCCGACGCGGCCGAGGCTGCCGTCATGCTCGACACCTTCCTGCGGCAGAAGGCGGAGCGCTTCGCCGCGCTCGGGCTTGCGAACCCGTTCGAGGACGAAGGAGTGGCCGGCTTCCTGCGCGAGACCATCGTGACGGGCCTGCGCTACGGCAGGCCGGGGCTCGAAACGTTCGGCCTGTGGTGCGGCGATCGTCCTGCCGCGATCTTCGGCGCGGCCTCGAGCGGCCACCGCCTCAGCGGCTCCTTCATCTGCTTCGACGCCGATCCGGAGGTCGCACGGTGCAGTCCCGGCGAGCTCGCGCTCGTCGAGGTGATCCGCCTCGCGGCGGCGCGGGGCGTGCGCGTGTTCGACCTCGGGCTCGGCCGCGGACCGCTGAAGGCCCGCTTCTGCAAGGCCGACCAGCCCCTCGTCGATACGATGCTCCCGGCAACCCAGCTCGGCGGGGCTGCTCTCCTGGCCATACGAACCGCGGGCCAGCTCAAGGACCTGCTGCAGCGCGACGAGCGGCTGATCCGTCCCGCCCGACGACTGGCGGGCTGGCTGGGCATGCAGCCGCGCGACTGAAGCCACGCGGCGCCGTCAGCGCCCGGGCCGATGGCATCGTCCCCGC
>JAIYAB010000271.1 GCA_027489275.1 Hyphomicrobiales bacterium | reverse complement strand
GTCCGTCAGCCGTGCCGCCGGCTCGTTGTAGCCCACCGCGCGGGCAAGCAGCCCGTACTTGTCCATCATGAACAGCATGTAGGAATGGTCCATGCTGTAGTTGGTCGCCGACACGGTCGAGCCGCGCCGGAACGGCGCGCCGAACGCATCCGCCACCGCCTTCACCTGCTCGGCCGTGCCGCCGAGCCCCACGATCCGGCTGTCGAAGGACTGCAGGTATGCGCTCAGGTGTTCGGGCGTGTCGCGCTCGGGATCGACGGTGACGAACAGCACCGCGATCCGGTCCGCCGCCTCGCCAAGCGCCGCGAGATGCGTCGAGATGTCGTTCAGGGCCGTCGGGCACACCTCGGGGCAGTTCGTATAGCCGAACAGCACGATGAACGGCCGCCCGCGGACGAAGGACCGTTCTAGCCGCTCGCCCCGGTGCGTGGTCAGCTCGAAGAGAGGCGCAAGGTCGACGCCCGCGGGACGCGCCGCGTGGATCGACTTCGCCTGGACCGAAGTTCCCGTCCCGCCGACCAGCGCGGCCGCGCCGGCCGCCAGACCCAGAAGAAGCGTCCGACGCGCGATGTCCGGCATCTCAGTCGCCTTGCGCGATCGTTTTGCGGATCTGCTCGACCATCTTCTCGGCCGGCAGGTCATGGTAGAAGAACGACCGCGTGCGGCGCTGCGGGTCGATCATGAAGATGAAGGTCGAATGGTCGATGCGCGGCCCGGTCTCGCGGGCGCTGACCATCACATGGCCGTACTCGCGCCGGATCTTGTAGTTGCGCACCATGGCGCTGACCTGCGCGCGCGTTCCGCTCAGTCCGACCACCGACTCGTGGAAGTTGCTGATGAACTGCGCCATGGCCTTGTGGTCGGGCTTTCGGTCCATCGAGATGTCGACGAACAGCGTCTGGACCGCGTCCGCCTCCGGCCCCATGAGCTCAAGCGCCTTCGACAGGCTGTCGAGTGCGATCGGGCAGGATTCCCGGCATCCGGGGAAGCCGAACGTCAGGAGGATCCACTTGCCGGGGAAGCTGTCCTGCGTGACCGTCCGGCCATTGGGGTCGGTCAGCGCGAACGGCCCGCCGAGCGTCGTGACGTCGGGCGGGCGGTAGCCCTTCGGCTCTGTCCTCTCGACGAGCGCGTCCTGCTGGACGACGGGCGCGCCGAAGACCTTGCTGTGCGATGAGGCAGGCGCGGCCCCGCCCAGCATCGTCAGCGCGCCCAGCGCGCAGGCCGAAATGTATTTCGCGATCGGCATGGCGGTCCTCACACCACGTCGATCGACGAGAAGGCGAGCCCTTCGGCGACCGGGTCGCCGAGATTCTGCCGCTTCCAGGTGATCCAGTCGACGAACTCGAACTCCGTGCGGAACGACTTCTTCTTCAGGATCGCAGCCTGGTTCACCGGCGATGCGAGGTCGATCAGGATGTCGTAGCGGTTGGCCGTCGCCAGCACGAGTTCCTCGCCCGGCGCGACACGCTGGTAGCGGTTCCATGCCGACTTGCCGAGCGCGTGCCCGTCGACGGAGATCACGTCGTACTCGAGACCTTCGAGCCGCACGCGAACCTGCGAGTAGGCCGCGTTGATCATGCGCACCAGGATCTTCTGGTTCGCCCGCGCGGTGATGCGGGCCTTGCCGACCGAGGTTCCGCGCCGCGACACGCCGCCGGTCACCATGAAGTACTGCGGCTCGAAAATGTTGAGGCCGACATCCTCGCCGCACAGGCCGGCGCCGTGCTCCAGCAGGTGCCAGCGCGGATCGATGTCGTCGAACACCCAGAACTGCTCGACGTCATAGAGCGGCCCGCCATCGAACGCCCTGACCCGCCTCGTCCCCGGATCGGGCTTCGGGTCGACCACGACCGCGCCATAGAGCCCCATCTCGAAATGGAGCGGGGTGTTGACGTGGCAGTGGTAGATCCACGTGCCGGGCGTGTTGGCCTCCCACTGGTAGATGTACTCGGTCCCGACCTCCATCGAGACGTGCCCGACGCCGTCGTTGAACGTCGTCGGCTCGATCCCGTGATGGTGGATCGTGTGCGGACCCTTGGCCGCCTTCAGGCGGACATGCACCAGGTCGCCCTGCTGGACGCGGATCAGCGGCGAGGGAACATTGCGCGACTTCGAGCCGACCGCCTCGTCCTCGAACACCCAGAAGTCGAGGATCTTGCCGTCGGGCATCTTGATTTCGTGCGACGCGATCCTGCGGTCGAACCACACGCTGGCGCGCTGCCAGTCCGGCGTCGGCGGGCTGTCCTTGTAGACCTTGCAGCCGAACGTCTCGTAGCTCTCGACTCCGTCCGTCGCGAGGTTCTTGAAGTCCGGCAGGCCGCCGGAGAAGGGGCCGGGCCCCGGCATTCCGGTCGACTTGGGCCCGAGCGTTGACGCCGTCTGCGCCAGCGCGGACGGGGCGAAGGTGGCCGCGGCTGCGGCGCCGGTCACGGCGGCTGCCGCGGTTGCGGTGGCGGCCGGGGCCGCGGCGGGGGAGGGGCTCTCGATGTCGGCCATGGGTGCGTCCTGCCTCACAGCGATGCCGTCCGGCGGCCGCCGACGCCGCCCATCAGGTCCCAATGGGTGACCATGCCCTGCGGGTAGTTGCCGCCGCCGGCGGTGTTCGACATCTCGCAGTGGCAATGCATCACGTACCGCATCGGCAGCTTCTCCTGGCCCGTGCCCGACAGGAGCGCGGCGCGTTGCGCCAAAGGGATGTCCGGCGGGATCTCGACGGGAAGCAGCATGTCCTTGCGCTGGCCGGGCTGCATCGACCACACGTCGCGCTCGAAGATGTTGGCGCGCAGCATCGGCTTGCCGAAGCCGGACCCGGGACGCAGCGACGTCTCCGCCATCTCCATCAGGTGGTTCCCGTGGATGTGGTTGGAGTGGTACGCCAGCCCGGCGTTCACGACGCGGATCAGCGTCGGCTCGCCGATGTAGTTGCTGATGATGACGTCGTCGCCCTCGGCGAGGTCGAAGCCGCTGCGGTTGTTGATGGTGAAGTAGCGCGGCGTCCACGTCTCGGACGGATCGGCCGTGAGCGCCGCGTCCTTCCTGATCGGCTGGCCGGGCACGACGAGAGCGTTGAACCGGGGATCGACCTGGTTCAGCACCCAGATGCGCTCCTGGATCGAGTAGGGCTCGCCGGAGGCGCAGGGCACCCACTTGCTGCCCGGGAACCGTTCCGTCGTCCCCAGCGCGTCGAAGATCGCGCTGACGGACTGCACGGCCTGCGGGTTGCCGATCCTGTCGAGGCTGAAGGGCGTCTGCGAACCGGCGGCGGTCCGTCCGTCGAGCGGCTCGACGACGAGCACGCCGTGCAGGCCGAGCACCCGGTACAACGGGCCCATCAGCCCGTCCTGGTACATGTAGGTGCCGGCGATCGGCGCGGTGAAGCTCACGGTCTTCGAACCGCCCGGCGGGATAGCGTCGCTCATGGCGCCGTCGATGCCGGGGATTTCGAACCGGTGTTCTTCCTGCCGGGTGTTGTGGATCGTAATGGTGACGGCGTCGCCTTCCTTCACACGGAAGACGGGGCCCGGAACGCTGGGCTGGCCGATCCGCGACTTCGTGAAGGCCAGCATCGTCACGAGGGTGCCGTCGATCAGCTCCACCTGCGTGTCGACGATGCCGAGCTCGAGGGTATGCGTGGCGGCCCGTGCGGGCGACGCGGCCAATCCCGCGCCCGCGACTGCGAGGCCTGCCGCACCGATTTTGAGGAATTCGCGACGTTCCATCGTGCGAGCCTTCTTTCGCCCTGACGCATCAAGGCTCCGTGATCGCTCCGCCCCGCGGGATAGCGGAGCGGATCGGGCCGGAAGATGGCGAATGATGGCGATCTACCGACCATGAGATCGAATTGTGACACCGCTCAATAGATTAAGCCGACGTCATCATTCAACTCATAGTTTCAGGTCTAACGTTTAGTAGCTGTTTACGAAACGGACCATCGATTCAAAGCGACTGGGCCTAAAGGCGGACCATTGTAAGACCATAGTCGGAGTCATTTGAGCGAATTTCCACGTCTGACTGCAGATCCCGCTTCGAATTGGCGAGCGTTGATAAAGAGATTAAGCCGCACAGCCGAATAATAAGAACGAGTTGTATCAATAGTTAAGATTAGTAAATCCATGCGCTGTGGATGTATCGCGCGACAGGCGGCAGAGCCGGACCGGCGCGCCCGACGAATGGCAGCGATTGGACTAAAGATTGGCGGAAATCGGGCGCTTTACCGGCGGAATCACGCTTCTGTGAATCCCGCAACTTCTCGTTAAGACTAACGAGGAGTAGAATCAACGAAACATCAAGGTGATTTATTAACGGGTTGCGCGATTTGCCGCACCCGCAACGCCTACGAGAAGCAACGCAACGACGGCGAAGGCCATCGAGAGCGAAGCCGCATCGGCGATCAGCCCGATCGCGGCAGGGCCGATGAGCAGTCCGAGATAGCCCAGTGTCGCCACGCCCGGCACCGCGACCTCCGGGGCGATCTCCGGCTGCCGCCCCGCCGCCGTGAACAGCACGGGCACGATGTTGGCGGCGCCGGCCCCGATGAGCGCGAACCCGATCAGGCTCGGCGCCGTCGCGGGCGACAGGATGACCACCGCGTAGCCCACGGCCGCGACAAGGCCGCCCGCTGCCACCACGGTCCGCGGGCCGTAGCGCGCGACGATCCGGTCGCCCGTCAGGCGGCCGATCGTCATCGTCGCCGAAAACGCGGCATAGGCCAGCCCGCCCCAGGCCCGGTCGACCCCGTGCTGCTGCGTGATGAACAGCGCGCTCCAGTCGAGCACCGATCCCTCTGCGAGGAAGGTGACGAAGCACATCACGCCGAGCAGGATCACCGGTCCCCGCGGCAGTGCGATAGAGTGCGCCGCGCCGCCCTCCGCGCGCCCCAGCAGGCCCGCGGTGGTGGCGAGGATGGCGACGGCGCAGGCCAGGGCGAGAATCGCGAGAGCCGTTGCCGGCGCGAGGGACAGCGCGAGGAGGCCCGTCGCTCCTGCGGCGCCGACGATCCCGCCCAGGCTGAACTGGGCGTGGAAGCCCGACATCAGCGGCCTCCGCTCGGCCTTTTCCACCGCCACGGCCTGGATGTTGATGCCGATGTCGATGGCGCCCGCCGCCGCGCCGAACAGCGCCAGCGCCGCGCCGAGTTCGACCGGCGTCCGCGCCAGCGCCAGCAGCGGCAGCACCGCGCACAGCAGGATCCCGGCCACGGGCAGCACCAGCCGGCAGCCGAACAGCGACACGAGGCGTCCGCTGATCGGCATGGTCGCGAGCGAGCCGAGGCCCAGGCACAGGATCATCAGCCCCAGCGTCGCGTCGTCCGCGCCCACGCGGGCCTTGGCGTAGGGCACGATGGGCGCCCAGGCGGCGACGGCGAGGCCCAGGACGAAGAAGTTCGCCCGCGTCGCCAGCCGCACCGCAGGCCCGGTCGTGACGGTCCCGGTCGCGACGGCCCCGGGCGCGCGGTCGCCCGCCTCGCCGTCCGGACTCTTCACGAGGCCGCGTCGATCAGCGTGGCCGCGCGGCGCAGGGCGAGCTGGTAGCCCTGCGTGCCGAAGCCGGCGATGACGCCGTCCGCGCGCAGCGACACGTAGGAGTGCCGGCGGAATTCCTCGCGCTTGTGGACGTTGGAGATGTGCACCTCGATCACCGGGAAATCGCAGGTGTTCAGCGCGTCGAGGATCGCGATGGAAGTGTGGGTGAACGCGCCCGGATTCATGATCAGCGCGCCGGCCGTCTCACGCGATTCGTGGATCCAGTCGATGAGCTCGTATTCGCGGTTGCTCTGGTGGAAGCGCAGCTCCAGCCCCAGCTCTCCCGCCAGCCGTCGACAGTCCGCCTCCACGTCGGCAAGTGTCTCGTGCCCGTAGATGGCGGGCTGCCGCTTGCCGAGCAGGTTGAGGTTCGGTCCGTTGAGCAGGTAGACGAGGCGGCTCATGGCAGGCTCCGTGATGGTCCCCGGCTCCGGTCCGGGATGACGCGCGGCGCGAATCGCCGCGCGGACTTCGGGTGCGAGGCGCGTGTATAGCAGACCGCAGGCCTGTCCCGCCCGGCAACCGGCGGGCTCAGCGCCGGTCGGCTCCGGCCGCGAACCGGGTCGGCGGCACGGTCCCCGCGATCTCGATGAGCAGCTTGCGGCGCGCGGCGAGCGCGAAGGGCCGCGTCTCGTCGGCCACCTCGACGAAGGCGCCCGGCCCGCCGATCACCGCATCCCGGTAGTAGTCCTCGAGCGGTTGTCCGTTCGGCCCGCCGGGCCGTCCGCCGGGGCGGCGGATGGCGAGGGCGTTGATGGTGAAGCCCTTGTCCAGAGCCTCGCCGCGGGCGTCCGCCAGCGGCCGTCCGCCGATGTTGGGGCCGTCGCCGGACACGTCGATCACGCGGCGCGTCCCGTCGATCGCGTTCGCCTCCACCAGCCGCACCGAGAAGTCGATGGCGTTGGAGATCGAGTTGTAGCCCTGCGCGCCCCGCGGCGCGCTCATCAGCCTGTCCGCGAACACTTTCGCGCTCTCCGCGTCGCGAACGACGTGCCAGTCGACGATCAGCACCTGGCTCTGCGGTCCGCCCCATTCCATGTAGGCCACGGCCACCGAGCCGAGGATGCCGTCCCTGATGCCCTTCAGGACGTCGGGATCGGTGATGGCGTCCGCCCACCCCTTGCGCTGCAGGCGCAACTCGTCGTCGTCGATCGAGCCGGAGCCGTCGGCGGCGAATACCAGCTCGAGGTCGACAGGGTCGGCGGCGACGGCCGGGCCGGCGGAGACCGCCATGGCGACGACCAGCGCCGCGGCGGCGAGGCGAAGGCGCAACGTCGAGAGGCTCATGAGTGGTCTCCGGCAACGGGGAGCGCCCTGCCGTCACGACATAGGTCGCGCCAGCCCGCCGTCCAGCGGGTACCGCCCAGGGCCGTCTCCGGCAAAACGCCTGCGGCAACCAGCGGGACTGGCCGGGGGCCTCGCAGCGTGGCATTCACCTCGACGATGGCCATGCACGCATCAGGACCGGCGCGATGACGCAGCAGCAGGCGGAACCCCTCGTGGCCGCCCCGGCCCACGGTGGACACTGGCGCGAGGTGTTCGTCGCGTCGCTGCGCCTCGGCCTCACTTCCTTCGGCGGCCCGATCGCCCATCTCGGCTATTTCCGGGAGGAGTACGTCGTGCGCCGGCGGTGGCTCGACGAGCGCGCCTATGCCGATCTGGTCGCGCTCTGCCAGTTCCTGCCGGGCCCCGCGTCGAGCCAGGTCGGCATCGGCATCGGCCTGTCGCGGGCCGGCTACGCCGGGGCCGTCGCGGCGTGGGTGGGCTTCACCCTGCCGTCGGCGCTCGCGCTGGTGCTCTTCGCCTACGGGGTGGCCGCGCTCGGCGACCCGGGCAGCTCGGGTTGGCTGCGCGGACTGAAGGTCGCCGCCGTCGCCGTGGTCGCGCAGGCCGTTCTGGGGATGATCCGCTCGCTCGCGCCGGACCGGGAGCGCGCGACGCTCGCCGTCGCGACGGCGGTCCTCGTCCTCGCCGTGCCCGGCGCGCTCGGGCAGGTGGGGGCGATCCTGATCGGCGGCATCGTGGGCGTGCTGGTTCTGCGCGGGGGCGCGGCCGGATCGCCCGCCGCCGCGCTTCCGCTCGCCGTCTCGCGCCGGGCAGGCGTCATCGCGCTCGCCGTCTTCTTCGCGCTGCTCGTCCTCCTGCCGCTGCTCGCTGCCGCCGTCCCCTCGCAGGCGCTGCGGCTCGTCGACGTGTTCTACCGCGCCGGGTCGCTGGTGTTCGGCGGCGGCCACGTGGTGCTGCCGCTGCTCGAGAGCGCCGTGGTGACGCCGGGCTGGGTGACGCCGGAGGCGTTTCTCGCCGGCTACGGCGCGACGCAGGCGGTTCCCGGCCCGCTCTTCACCTTCTCGGCCTTCCTCGGCGCCTCGATGGGACCGGCCCCGAACGGCTGGATCGGCGGCCTCCTGTGCCTCGTCGCGGTGTTCCTGCCGTCCTTCCTGCTCGTCATCGGCGCTTTGCCGTTCTGGGAGACGTTGCGGCGCGAGCCGAAGGCGCAGGCGGCGCTGGCCGGCGTCAACGCCGCCGTCGTCGGCCTGCTGCTGGCCGCCCTGTACGATCCAGTCTGGACGACGGGCGTGACCAGCGCCTCCGATTTCGCCCTCGCGGCCGTGGCCTTCGTGCTGCTGGTGTCGTGGAAGGCGCCGCCCTGGGCCGTCGTCGCGGCCTGTGCGGCGGCCGGCTGGGGCCTATCGCTGGTCTGAGCTCCCCGTCCGGCACATCCGCGCCACCGCGACGAACGCGATGGTGCCCGCCAGGCCGAACGCGGCCATTGTCGCCAGCGCCGCGACGGCTCCGGTCGTCTCCAGCATCAGCGCCAGCACGAAGGGCGCGACGGACGCCATGACAAGCCGTACGGAGGCGATTCGGCCGAGGCGTTCGCCATAGGCCCGCCGCCCGAACAGCGCGAGCGGCAGCGTGCCCTGCACGATGCTCTTCAGGCCCGATCCCGCCCCCAGCACCACCGCGAAGACGCAGGCCGCGAGGAGGCTGGAGCCGCCGAAGGCGAGCACTGTCACCGCGATCGGCAGCAGCGCCGACGAGATCAGCGTCGGCACGATCGGGTGGCTCGCCTGGCCCACCTGCATGTTCACGAAGCGCACCAGCACCTGCGCCGGGCCGAACAGCATGGCCACCGCCACCGCCGCGTCGCCAAGCCGCAGCGCCGACAGCAGCGGCACCATCTGCGCCAGGATCGCCGACAGCACGAACCCGCCGAGCGCGAACGCGACCGCCACCAGCACCATCGCGCGGCGCTGGCGTTCTTCCGGCAGCGGCGCGGGCGCGGAGGTGGCAGCGGCGGCGCCGGCCGGCTGCCCTTCGACGGCGCGGGCTGCCGGCGGTTCGGCCGGCGGCCGCATCCGCCGCAGCCAATGGTGGACCGGCGCGCACAGCAGCAGGTTCAGCACGGCATAGGCGAGGACGATCGTTCGCCACGACACCACCCCGTGCAACCAGGAGGTGAGGGGCCAGAAGATCGTCGAGGCGAAGCCCGCGATCAGCGTGAGATGGACGATGCGCCGCCCGGCCGCCAGGCCGGTGTTCTGGACCAGGCAGGCGAACGCGGCGTCGTAGGTCACGAAGGTCGTCGTCATTTGCACCAGCAGCAGGCCGGCGATGAAACCGGCCGGGCCCGGCAGCAGGGCGAGCGCGACCATCGCCGCCGCGGCGGCGACGGAGCCGGCCGTCATCACCGTCGCCGCGCCGTGGCGGTCGACCAGGCGGCCGGCGAGCGGCGCGGCGAAGCCTGCTGCGAGCAGCGTCAGCGAGAACGCGCCGAACACCCGCGACACCGGCCAGCCGAGGTCCGACGCGATGTCGCCGGCCAGGATGCCGAAGCTGTAATAGAGCGTGCCGTAGCCGACGATCTGCGTCAGACCGAGGAGCCACACCGCGACCGCGGGTCCGGGCGAGGACCCGACCGTGCCTTCGCCGCTCACCATGCGACTGCCGGGCTGACCCGGCCCGTCGGCCTCGCCCGCCGCATCTCGTTCGCCGTCACCCGCGCCCCGCCGAATCCGTTCCGGACCGGATCATGGACGAGCGCTGCGCGCCCGTCACCCGTCGCGGACGGGGCAGGCCCGCCCTACATGCAGGTCGGGGTCGCGCAGATGCCGCGGATGTCCATCCGCCCGGCGCGCGGCTGGGCGCGGACAGGGGCGGACGGAATGTCGGTGAGGAGCCTGGACGCTGCGCTCTGAACCGGCTTGGCGACCGGCGCCGGTTTCGCGGCGACGGCCGCCGGCGCCGCCGGCGGCGCGGCGGCGGGGACCGGCTTCGCGGGCGCGGCCACGGCCGGCGGCGGGGCCGG
>JAIYAB010000388.1 GCA_027489275.1 Hyphomicrobiales bacterium | reverse complement strand
CCGTACCGGTCTCCTTCTGCAGCGAGCGCACCAGCGAGAGGATCTGCGCCTGGATGGTCACGTCGAGCGCCGTGGTCGGCTCGTCGGCGATCAGGAGCCGCGGTCCGTTGGCCAGCGCCATCGCGATCATGACGCGCTGGCGCATGCCGCCCGACATCTGGTGCGGATACTCGTCGAGCCGTTTCTCCGCGGACGGGATGCGCACGCGCTTCAGCATCTCCAGCGCGACGGCACGAGCCTTCTCCGCCGAGACGTCACGATGGCGTGCCACCACCTCGGCAATCTGGTCGCCGATGGTGAAAGCCGGATTCAGCGACGTCATCGGCTCCTGGAAGATCATCGTCATCCGGTCGCCGCGCAGGTCTGCGCGGGCTCGGGAATCCAGGGTGACCAGGTCGCGCCCCTCGAACAGCACCCGCCCGGAGGCGACGCGCAGGGGCGGCGTGGCGAGCAGGCCCATGACGGCGAGCGACGTGATGCTCTTGCCGCATCCCGACTCGCCGACGACGCAGAGCGTGCGGCCCGGCGCGATCGTGAAGGACACGTCATCGACGAGGCTTGTGGAGCCCGTCCGGCCGGTAACCTCGATCGACAAGCCCTGCACGGCCAGTGTCGGCACCGGCGCGTCGGGCATGTGGCGATCCTGGACGGGTTGAGCGGAGCTGGAATTCACAGTCGGGGATCGTAGTCCCAATGCCCCGTGCTTCAAGGGGCATGACGTGAATTTGCGTTCCCAACGAAAACGCCCGGGACGAAGGTCCCGGGCGCAGACACACTGTCAGCAGGCTGCTTACGCTTCACTCACTCGGCGGTGGCGCCGGCGGCCTTGATGACCGGGGTCCAGCGGGCCACCTCTTCCGCGACGAAGCCCTTGAGCCACGCCTGGGACTGCTGGTCCTTCTCCGGCAGCACGCCGCCGAGATCGAGGAGGCGCTTGCGGGTATTCTCGTCCGCCAGCGCCTTGACCAGCGCGTCGTTGAGCTTGGCGGTCACGTCCGCCGGCGTGCCCTTGGGGGCGAACAGGGCATTCCAGGCGCTGACCTGATAGTCCGGCAGGCCCGCTTCCTTGGTGGTGGGGACGTCCGGCAGGGCCGGCGAGCGCACCGGGGTAGCGATGGCATAGGCCTTGATGGAGCCGGCCTTCACCTGCGAGACCACGTTGACGATCTGGTCGGTCATGAAGTCGACCTGGCCGGCGACGAGATCGTTCATGGCGGGGCCGGTGCCGCGATAGGGCACCTGCGAGGGCTTGATCGCGAGCTGGTTGTTCAGCAGCAGCGCCGTGGTGTGCGACACGCTTCCGACGCCGGCGTGGGCGAGGTTCAGCTTGTCGCTCTGCGCCTTGGCGTAGGCCATGAACTCCTTGAGATCCTTTGGCGGAAGATCCTTCTTCGCGACGAGCAGGATCGGCGTACCGGCGGCCATGCCGATGGTCTCGAAGTCCTTGGTGGGGTCGTATTTCAGCTTGGGATAGAGCGCCGGGGCCGCGCCGTGCGTGCCCATATGGCCCATCATGATGGTGTAGCCATCCGGCGCCGCCGTGGCGACGCGGGTCGTGCCGGTGGTGCCGCCAGCGCCGGCGACGTTCTCGATCACGATCTGCTGACCGAGCGTGCGCGACATCGGTTCGGCGACGATGCGGGCGATGACGTCCGTCGGTCCGCCCGCTGCGAACGGAACGACGAGAGTGATCGGCTTGTTGGGGTAACCCTGTGCCAGCGTGGCGCCGGCTGACAGGACGAGCGCGGCCGCAGCCGCGAAAAGCGCTTTCATCGGAATGATCTCCCACAGATAGACGTTCAGACGTCGATTCCCGGCTCAAGGCCGGGTTTTCAGGCCTCGCCGCCAGATAGGAACGCGCGGCGAATAAAAAAGGGTGGCAGCCCTATTCGACGAAGACTTCGTCGCGGCTCTTGCGGATGGAGGGCAGCAGGGCGACCACCAGCAGAATGGCCGCGACCGCGAGAAGGCCCGCCGACACCGGTCGGTCGATGAAGGTCGCGAAGCTGCCGCGCGACAGGATCAGCGCCTGCCGCAGCTTCTCTTCCATCAGCTTGCCGAGCACGAACCCGAGCAACATCGGCGCTGGCTCGAAGCCGAGCTTGAACAGGACGTAGCCGACGAGGCCGAAGAATGCCGTCGCCATCACGTCGCTGGGGTTGTTGTTGATCGAATAGATGCCGATGCAGCAGAAGATCAGGATCGCCGGGAACATCAGCCGGTAGGGAACCTTGAGCAGCTTCACCCACAGGCCGACCAACGGCAGGTTGATGATGAGCAGCATCAGGTTGCCGATCCACATCGAGGCAACCATGCCCCAGAACAGGCTGGGGTTCTTCTCCATCACCTGCGGGCCGGGGATGATGCCGTGGATGGTCATCGCGCCGACCATCAGCGCCATCACGGCGTTCGGCGGAATGCCGAGGGTCAGCAGCGGGATGAAGGCCGTCTGCGCGCCGGCGTTGTTCGCCGCCTCCGGCCCGGCGACGCCCTCGATGGCGCCGCGGCCAAAACGGGAGGGATCCTTGGCGAGCTTCTTCTCCACGGTATAGGAGGCGAAAGGGCCGAGCACGGCGCCGTTGCCGGGCAGGATGCCGAGCATCGCGCCGAGCCCCGTGCCGCGCATGATCGGCTTGATGGCCTGCTTCATGTCCTCCATCGACGGCAGCAGCCGCCCGATGGAGGCGCGCACGACGTCGCGCGCCTCGGGGTTCTCGATGTTGCGCAGGATCTCGGCGAAACCGAACAGTCCCATCGCGAGGATGGCGAAGTCGATGCCGTCGGCGATGCCGGTGAGGCCGAGCGTGAGGCGCTCCTGGCCCGTCTCGAGGTCGGTCCCGACCGTCGACAGCAGCAGGCCGAGCAGGATCATCGCGATCGCCTTGACGATCGAGCCGCGCGCCAGAACCACGGCGAAGACGAGGCCCAGCAGCATCAGCGAGAAGTACT
>JAIYAB010000041.1 GCA_027489275.1 Hyphomicrobiales bacterium | reverse complement strand
TCATCGCCAACGGCTTCCAGTACATGATGTCGGGCCGCTACTGGATCTCGATCTATCCGGGCGTCGCGCTCATCGTGCTCATCGTCGGCATCAACCTCGTCGGCGACCAGATCCGCGATCAGTTCAATCCGAGGCTGAAGCGATGAGCGCGCCGCTGCTCGAGGTCGAGAACCTCGCCACTCACTTCTTCACCCGGGCGGGTGTGGTGAGGGCGGTGGACGGCGTGTCGTTCTCGGTGCGGCCGGGACAGGTGGTCGGGCTCGTCGGCGAGTCCGGGTCCGGCAAGTCCGTCACCGGCTACTCGCTGCTGGGCCTCGTCGACCCGCCGGGACGGGTCGTGGGCGGCTCGATCCGGTTCGAGGGCCAGGATCTCGTGACGCTGCCGCCGGACAGGCTGCGCACCATCCGAGGCAGGCGGATTTCCATGGTGTTCCAGGACGCTACCGCCACGCTGAACCCGGTGCTGAGCGTCGGAGACCAGATGCTACTCGCGGTGAAGGCGCACGAATCCATCTCCGACAAGGCGGGGCTGGCACTCGCGCTGGCCTCGCTGTCGCGCGTCGGCATTCCCGATCCCGCCTCGCGGCTGAACGCCTATCCGCACCAGCTTTCGGGCGGCATGCGCCAGCGCGTCGCCATCGCCATCGCGCTGCTGCACCGGCCGGCGCTCGTCATCGCCGACGAACCCACCACGGCGCTCGACGTCTCCGTCCAGGCGCAGATCATCCACGAGATGCGCGAGCTCGTGCGCGTCTCCGGCACCGCGGTGATCTGGATCACGCACGACCTCGCCACCGTTTCAAGCCTCGCCGACGACATCCTGGTGATGTATGCCGGTCGCGTCGTCGAGAGCGGTCCGACGCGGACCATCCTGCGCGAACCGCGCCATCCCTATACGCGGGGCCTGCTCGACAGCGTGCCCAGCCGCAACCCGCCGGGCGTCGACCTGCCGCAGATCCCCGGCTCGACACCCTCGCTCCTGTCGCTGCCGCCCGGCTGCCCGTTCGCGCCGCGCTGCGGCTTCGCGACCGGCCTGTGCGCGACCATGCCGGCGGTGGAGAACGGCGAGGGGCGGACGTGGCGCTGCCACCATCCGCAGGGGATCGCCGCATGAGCGTGCCGCCCATTCTCAGCCTCGATGCCGTCTCCAAGCGGTTCGACCCGCGCCTGACGCTGGGCGACCGCATCGCGGCGGCCATCGGCGGCGACGTGGAGACGCGCGCGGTGCAGGCGGTGCGCGACGTCAGCCTCTCGGTCGCCAAGGGCGAAACCCTGGGCCTCGTCGGCGAGTCGGGCTGCGGCAAGTCGACCCTGGGCCGCATCGCCGCCGGCATCATGGCGCCGACGAGCGGCGCCGTGCGCCTCGACGGCGAGCCCGTTATCGGCGCCGATGGACGCAAGCACACGACGCGCATCCAGACGGTGTTCCAGGATCCCTTCGCGTCGCTCAACCCGCGCATCACCGTGGGCGACACGCTGGCCGAGGGTCCGATCGCGCACGGGCTGGTCACGGCCGGGGCATCGCGCGCCTACGTGGCCGAATGGCTGGATCTCGTCGGCCTCGACCCCTCTTATGCGAGCCGCTATCCGCACCAGTTCTCCGGCGGCCAGCGTCAGCGCATCGCCATCGCGCGGGCGCTTGCCATGAAGCCGGACGTGCTCGTCTGCGACGAGCCGGTCGCGTCGCTGGACGTTTCGATCCAGGCGCAGATCGTGAACCTGCTGCTGAAGCTCAAGCGGGAGCTGGGGCTCACCTACCTCTTCATCAGCCACGACCTCGGCGTTGTGCGCCACATCAGCGAGCGAGTCGCGATCATGTATCTCGGCCGTATCGTGGAGCTGGGGCCGACGTTGCGGCTCTACGAGTCGCCGGAACACCCCTACACGCAGGCGCTGCTGGCCAGCGTGCCGCGCCTCGTGACGAGCGACAGCGACCTCGCGGAGTTCCGGCCCATCGCCGGCGAGATCCCGTCGCCGCTCGCGCCGCCGCCGGGCTGCGCCTTCCACACGCGTTGCCTCCATGCGGGACCGCGCTGCTCGGCCGAGTCGCCGGCGCTGCTGGCCACGCGAACAGGCCGGGCGACCGCGTGCCACCTCTATACGGGGGGCGTCGAAAAGGCGGCGTAAGCCGGATCGGGTTCGTTTCGCCGGAGCATTGAACGGCCAAAGGAGACACGTCATGACAGAGCCCTCAGCCCCCGCC
Organism: Hyphomicrobiales bacterium; assembly: GCA_027489275.1. Taxonomy (GTDB): domain Bacteria; phylum Pseudomonadota; class Alphaproteobacteria; order Rhizobiales; family Beijerinckiaceae; genus Alsobacter. The sequence continues at coordinate 1,393 of JAIYAB010000041.1, read as the reverse complement.
CTGGAACCGTGGCAATGGGAGGAGCAGACGTGGCGCGCCGCCGTGGGGCGCGCACGGGCGGGGCGCTCGCTCGCGCCCAAGCGCTGGAAGAACGGCGCGCGCTGCGCGGTGGCGCTGTCTTTCGACGCCGACCATGAGACGCTGGAACTGCGGTTCGGCGGCAAGTCGGCCGGCAAGCTCAGCCAGGGCCAGTACGGCGGACGGGTCGGCTCGCCGCGGATCCTGAGACTGCTGGAGCGCGAGGGTGTACCCGCGACGTTCTTCATGCCCGCGGTGTCCGCCATGCTCCATCCCGATGAGCCGCGCATCGTCGCCTCCTCGGGCCACGAACTGGGCATCCACAGCTGGATCCACGAGTTCAATTCGACGTTGCCCTACGAGGCAGAGCGCGACCTCGCCTTCCGGGCACGCGACGTGCTGGCGAAGCTGTCCGGCCGCGAGCCCGTCGGCATGCGCACCGCGTCCTGGGATTTCAGCCCCTCGACGCTCAGGATCATCCGCGAGATGGGTCTCCTCTACGACAGCTCCCTCATGGCCGACAGCGAGCCTTACGAGCTCCTGGAGGACGACCAGCCGACCGGCATCGTCGAGGTCCCGCCGGAATGGATCCGCGACGATGCTGTCTATTTCAACATGGACCGCATGAGCGCGCTGCGGCCCTATACGGCACCCGAGGCGGTGTTCGACATCTTCCGGCGCGAGCTGGACGGGGCACATGCGGAAGGCGGGCTGTTCGTCCTCACCATGCATCCGCACATCATCGGCCAGCGCTCGCGCATCTGGATCGTCGAGGAGATCATCCGGCACGCCAAGGCGCTGGGCGACGTCTGGTTCGCGACGCACGAGGACGTCGCGCGCTACTGTCTCGACGAGGTGGGATTGCGCTGAAAGGCCCGGCCCGGCCGGCCTCGCTCAGGCGAGGTCGGGCGGCGCGGACGGTCCCGCCGAAGAGGCATCCGGCGTGGCGCATTGGTAGATGCGCCGCGACACGAGGTTCAGCCGCCGCTCGCTGAACTGCCAGACCGCTCCAGTCTTGCGGTAGCGATCCTCGTAGACGATGTCCAGGACATAGGCGATGTCGAGCGGCATGCGGCCGCCGACATGGGTGACCTCGGCGTAATGATGCGCGGAGCAGTACACGGTGCCGCGGCCCTCGCTGCCCTCGCAGACCGCCCTCTGCGTTCCCACCAGATGGAACGTCTTGCGGTAGCGGGCGAGCTGAACGCTCGGCAGGCTGGCGATGTCGGATAGGCTGCGGTCCCCGGCAGATGTTCCACGCATGACGAAATCGGGCGTGAACAGCGCGCGCCAGGCCTCGTCGTCGCCGCTGTCCAGAGCCAGCGCATAGCGGACGGACAATTGCTGGATCTCGTGAAGATCGTCCGTCATCGCT
>JAIYAB010000102.1 GCA_027489275.1 Hyphomicrobiales bacterium | reverse complement strand
TCTTCGGGCCGGTCAGCGTCAGAACGTCTGCGAAGCGGATGTTGTAGGCCGAGCCGTCCTTCGTCGTGACCCGCGCCGTGTAGTCGAGCAGCACGTCGTTGCCGCGCTGGCGGACGTCGGCGGTGCCGATGACGTCCTCGCGGGTGCCGGTGTAGCGGCCGTCGCCCACCTTGGTGAACCGCCACGTCTTGCGGTCCTTCTCGCCGTCGGAATAGACGAAATCCTCGACGAGCGTCAGCGTCCTGCCGTCCCAGTCGCCGCGCATGCGAACCTTCAGGCCGCGCGTGGACCCGTCGCGGGTGTTGGTGAAGACACCCTCGGCCACCAGATTGCCGCGAAAGAACTCCTCGAGGACGAGCCGGCCTTGGGCTCCGGTTGCGGGAATATCGGCGGCGCGCGACGCGCCGGCCCCGAAGGGAATGAGGACGGCGGCCAGGGCGGCCGCCGTCCGGCGGGTGAAGGACATGGTGCTGCTCCGCTGGAGGACGTGCATGTCCTACGCGGCAGGAGCCACCTCGGACCATGCCTGCGCGACGCCGCCCTCCGCGGCAGGCTGTCGCCTTTCGCGCGCGACGAGATCGGGGACCGCCCAGCCCTTGAGGCTGTGCCAGACCTTGCGGTCGAGCCGGAACTCCTCGACCGGCAGCAGGCCGCCGCGGGCCGGGAAATCGCGCAGGCCGGATCCTGCGTGCGAGAACCCGCACTTGCGCAGCACGCGCTGCGAGGCCGGGTTGACCACGCGCGCTGTCGCCTCGACGGCCTGCTCCCGCGTGAGCATGAACACGGCGTCCACGAGCGCCTGCACGGCCTCGGTGGCGTAGCCCCGGCCCCAGTGCTCGGGCGAGAAGGCGTAGCCGATCTCGACGCGACCCTCCGGCGTGAAGCGAGCGGAGACGGAGCCGATCAGGTCGCGCCGGCCGCTGCCGAGCGCGGCCGACAGCGTGATCGCCTCGCCCGCTGCGTTGGCCCGGCGCGCGTCGATGACCCACTGGTCTGTGCTGCCGGGTGGCAGCGGGTGCGGGATGCGCGCCGTCATCTCGGCGACCTCGCGGCGCGCGGCGATGGCGGCGTGGGCCGCCGCGTCCCTAGCGCGCGGCCAGCGCAGCCAAAGCCGACGCGTCTCCAGCCTGAAAACGTCGTCCCGTGTGATCTCCGGAAACATTCGGACCCTCCGATTCGCTTTGGGGGCTTCGAGGGAGGTAACGCGGTTGCGTGACCCGTGAACGACGAAGGGGAGATGGTTGCCCACCTCCCCTTCGACGTCCCCTCTCGGGGGTGTCTCGGACTTGGATCGCTGGTCGCGACTCGGGTCCGCCGGGGCTGTGGGCGCCGGCGGAGGTCCTTCGTCTCGACCTACGCCGTCATTCTGCGGCCTCTTGGGCTCGTACCGAAACGAAAATGCGGCCGTTGGCTTTGTTCTCGAACAGGACGTGCCCGGTGGTGAGGGCAAAGAGCGTGTGATCCTTGCCGATGCCGACATTCGTGCCGGGATGCATCTTCGTGCCGCGCTGGCGCACGAGGATGTTGCCGGACACGACCGACTCCCCGCCGAATTTCTTCACGCCGAGACGACGGCCAGCCGAGTCGCGACCGTTGCGGGACGAGCCGCCTGCCTTTTTGTGAGCCATGATGGTGCTCCGTAACTCTCGTGGGCACGCGTGCCCGAATGGATTGCCGTTCCGTCAGGACGTGTCCGGTCCGGCGAGCCGGCGGACGCCGCGGGCCTCAGCCCGCGTGGATCCCGGTGATGCGAACCACGGTCAGGTCCTGGCGGTGACCACGCTTGCGCTTCGAGTTCTTGCGGCGGCGCTTGTGGAACGAGATCGTCTTGGGGCCGCGCGTCTGCTCGACGATCTCCCCCTCGACCTTCGCTCCGACGACGACCGGCGAACCGATCTTCATCGCGCCTTCCACTCCGACCATGAGAACCTCGTCGAAAGCGACGGCGGAGCCGGCTTCGACGGGCAGTTTCTCGATCGTGATCACGTCCTGGGCGGCAACCTTGTACTGCTTGCCGCCGGTCTTGATGACTGCGAACATCGTTCTGTCCTCGTGTTCGACCCGGCTCTGCCGTCGTCCCTGGAGACGCCGACGGCCGGCTTCTTTGCAGTTGTTTCCGGCGTTCTGCCCTCCCGACGTCACGTACCCCGCCCGAAAGCGGTCCGATCCGACGGAAAGACGAAACGCGCGATCCGAAAGCCGGTCGCGCGCCAGTCGGGGTGAGTACAGAAACCAGTCCGGGCTGTCAACCGGCGGGGCCCCCCGCAAGGCCCGGCGCCCGCGGCGGCGGCGCGGACCGCGCAGGGGCTCGCCCGCCCCGCGGCGCGCCGCCGGTCGCGCCCAGCGCCCGGGCCCGGGCGGTGCCGACGACACGCCCGCCGACGACCCGGCCGCCGCGCACGCCGCAGCGCTTGTGGAACCGCCGACCCCATGCTATTGCCGCCGCCGATCACCGGGGCGCACGCCCCGCGGGCCCGCGCCCGACACCTGGTTCCGGAGAGGTGGCAGAGTGGTCGAATGCACCGCACTCGAAATGCGGCATAGGGGCAACCCTATCGGGAGTTCGAATCTCCCCCTCTCCGCCATTTACTCGGAACTTCGCAACAGTACCCGCATGCAACATGGCAGGCGGGTGGCTGCGCAATGGAGGCCTTCCCTCCGCGCCACCGCACACGACAAGTTTGACCAGACTTTCAGTTCAAGGGCTGCAGGCGTCGTTCGTGAGAGTCAGCCGGCGCGTTTCCACATCGGTGGCATCAGGCGTCCACGGCGGATCGCGATCATGAGCAGAATTAAGCCGACCATGGTGCAATACACGAGCGCGAACACTGAATGTTCCATCCCGAAGCTGCCCCCGGTCAAGAATTCGGGCCCAGAGATGGTGGCCTTGAGGAGGCCCGGATCGGCCACGGCCCCTGATACGACGCCCGAGAAGACGGCTGACTGGACATAGTTCCACGCCATGTGAAAGCCCATGCAGATCCAAAGTCGGCGCGTGACGAGATAGGCAGCCGACAACAACAGGCCGGCCTCGATGGAGATATAGATTGCGCCGCCCAGCGTGGCCGCGGGGTTTATCAGATGGACAAGCCCGAAGGCGAGGGATGCGGCCAGAATCGCGACCCAGCTTCCAAAAAGGGTTTCGACCGACCGGTGCAGGACGCCTCGGAATATCAGCTCTTCGAAGACGCCCGACTTGATGGCCAAGGCAAGGGCCGGAAGCATGAAGGACAAGGGATTGAACCCCTCGACCTTGTATATCCCGAGGAACATCAGGGTAAAGGCACTGGCTGTGTAGAGACCCGCCCCGCACAATGCGCCGATGGCCCATTCGCGGGCAAAGCCGGGCGTCGCGAGCTCGCCCACCTCGCGGCGCTCAACGAATTTTCCATAGGCATAGTAGAGCCCGATCGCGACCAGGCCGAGGCCGATCTGGATTGGAATGTTCAGGAGTGGCCGGTCATGAAATTGGTCGAGGCGGGCTTCGGCCCACGCCATGAATTGGAGCAAGATGCCGCCCAGAACGATCAAGTGGGCCAGCGGATGCAATATGCGCAGCCAAAGGGCCGGTTGGGGTTCAGAACTCATGTTCATATCAGAGCCTAGTCCTTTTTTCTTTCGGGATCCCGTGACCCGTTAGCCCCTCGGCGCGTGCGTCTCATTGGGCAGCGACATCACAGAGATTCAACCAGAATACAGTATTGCAGGAATTCCTTGAGCCGAAGTCGCTCTCGCGGATACGACCCAACACTCACGAACTTGAGAAAATCTTTAGCACCTGGCTTCTAATCCCCCGCCATTACTCAGATTTTCGCACAAATGCGATGGGCTGCGAAGAAACCAGAGCAGAATGCCTGCATCCGGATTCCGGTCCTCTACCATCTGGCTCTGATATCGGTGTACGTTTTCCGCTCGAAGCGCTTCGGTCCCCAAACTGGTCGCGAGGTCGGCTCGCCGGTGACCGCCGGGATGTGTTCCGGCCGCGGAGCTGCCTGACCGAGCGCCAGTTCGGGGACGCCCTCGACGCCGGACCGCCGATCCGACCCGCGCGGCCGCCGCCCGCTGGCCGTCCCCGGCGTTCGCGTCAGGGCTTGATGACGGTCCCGTCGCGGCGGCGGATTTCCGGCCAGGCGCCGTTGATGGGATGCTCGGGGAAGGGGTAGCGGGCTGCCTGCGCCTCGTCGATGTCGATGCCGAGGCCCGGCTTGTCGTTGGACCACATGGCGCCGTCGCGGATCTCGGGGCAGCCGGGGAAGACCTCGCGCGTGCGCTCGCCGAACAGGTGCGCCTCCTGGATGCCGAAATTGCTCGTGCTGAGGTCGAGCTGCAGGTTGGCCGCGTGGCCGACGGGGGAGGTGTCGCCGGGGCCGTGCCAGGCCGTCCGCACGCCGAAGTACTCGGACAGCGCGGCGAGCTTGCGTGCCGGCGTCAGGCCGCCGATGTCGGAAATGTGGACGCGGATGAAGTCGATCAGGCGGTCGCGGATGACCGGCACGTATTCGTGCGGGTTCACGTAGAGCTCGCCCATGGCGATGGGGGTGGAGGTCTGGGCGCGTAGCATGCGCAGGTAGTCCTGGTCCTCCGGCGCGAAAACGTCCTCGAGGAAGAACAGGTGGAACCGCTCGAGGTCCTTGGCGAGCTGGATCGCCATGATCGGGGGCACGCGCTCGTGGATGTCGTGCAAAAGCTCGATCTCCTCGCCGAACTTCGACCGGACGTGCTCGAACATCTTCACGACGAGCTGGCAGTAGGGCCGCGGCTCCCAGGCGTCCTGGCTGATGCTCAGGCGATAGGACGGCGTCGGCTGGGCGCCCTTGGCGGTCTCCTGCTTGTCGCCGGTGCCGTAGGTGGCGTAGCCGGGCACGGACATCTGGCACCGGATGTGGCGGAAGCCGCGCTCGCGCAGGGCGATGATGCTGTCGTCCAGCTCTGCGAGATCCTTGCCGTTGGCGTGGACGTAGACGTCCGCCGCCCGCCGGCTCTTGCCGCCGAAGAGCTGGTAGACCGGCATGCCGGCGCGCTTGCCCTTGATGTCCCACAGCGCCTCGTCGACGCCCGACAGCGCGTTGTTGAGCACGGGGCCGCTGCGCCAGTAGGAGCTGACGAAGCCGGCCTGCCAGATGTCCTCGATATCGTCGGGGTCGCGCCCGATCAGGAACGGCTTCAGGTACTGCTCGATCGCCGTGACGACCGCGAGCGGGCGCTGCGTGAAGGTCGCGCAGCCGAGCCCGTAGAGGCCGGCGTCGCTCGTCTCCACCTTGACGATGACCAGGCGGATGCCGTCGGGGGCGGTGCAGATCGCCTTGACGTCGGTGATCCTGATCGGGTCGCGGTGGCCGGAGGGCTCCCAGGCGGGGCGGACGGCGGGCGCGGGAATGGACTGGTCGCTCTGCGACATGGGCGGTTTCCTCCGGCCGTTCTCGGTTGGATCGGCCGGGACAGTCCCTCGATCGGCCGGCAGGAGCCGCTGCCTCGGCTGGTCGGCCGACTCCCGGCGGCCAAGATAGCCCCAGCACACGGCGCAGAGAAAGCCGCGACCGCGCAAAATCCCGAGCTGCGCACGCGCACGAGGCATGCCCCGCGCGACCGCCTCAGGCCGGGGTGGCATACGGGCGAAATGGATACTACGCTGAGCGTCAGGGAAATACCCGGCCGCCGCGGCGGTCCAGCATGACGAAGGGGAACACGACGATGAAACATGGATCGATCCGCACGGCAGGGCGCCTGATCGGGGCTGCGGCGTTCGCCGCGCTGCTCGCCGGCACGGCAATGGCCGCCACGCCGAAGGACACGCTGGTCGTCGCCTGGGCGATCGACGACATCATCACCATGGACCCCGCCGAATCGTTCGAGATCTCGGCCGGCGAGATCATGGGCAATTCCTATGACCGCCTGCTGCGCTACGACGTCTCCGACCCGTCCAAGCTCGTGCCCGATCTCGCCACGTCCTGGACGGTGTCCGCCGACGGCCGCACCTTCACCTTCAACCTGCGCCCGGGCATGAAGTTCGCCTCCGGCAACCCGATCACGGCGGAGGACGCGGCGTTCTCGATCCAGCGCGCCGTCATCCTCGACAAGACTCCGGCGTTCATCCTCACGCAGTTCGGCCTCACCAAGGACAACGTGAAGGACAAGGTGAAGGCCACCGGCCCGCTCACCATGACGCTGGAGACGGACAAGACCTACGCGCCGAGCTTCGTGCTCAACTGCATGACCGCCAACGTCGCCGCCGTGGTCGACAAGGCGCTCGTCATGTCGAAGGAGCAGAATGGCGACCTCGGCTATGGCTGGCTGAAGACGAACTTCGCCGGGTCGGGCCCGCTTAAGCTGCGCGAGTGGCGCGCCAACGAGATCGTCGCGCTCGAGCGCAACGACAACTACTTCGGCGACAAGTCCAAGCTTGCCCGCGTCATCTACCGCCACGTCAAGGAGGCTGCGACGCAGCGCCTGCTGCTGGAGAAGGGCGACGCCGACGTGGCGCGCAACCTCACCCCGCAGGATCTCGACGCGCTGGCCTCCAACAAGGACGTGAAGACCACCGGGACGCCGAAGGGCACCGTGTACTACTTCAGCCTGAACCAGAAGAACCCCAACCTCGCCAAGCCCGAGGTGCGCGAGGCGTTCAAGTGGCTCGTGGACTACGGCGCGATCGGCGACACGCTGATCAAGAACATCGGCGTCGTGCACCAGAACTTCCTGCCCGTCGGCCTGATGGGCGCCTCCACCGAGAACCCCTTCAAGCTCGACGTCGACAAGGCCAAGGCGCTGCTCGCCAAGGCGGGCCTCGGCAACGGCTTCAAGGTGACGATGGACGTGCGCACCACGCAGCCGGTGCAGGGCATCGCCGAGGCGTTCCAGCAGACGGCGAAGCGTGCCGGCATCGACGTCGAGATCATCCCCGGCGACGGCCGCCAGACGCTGACGAAGTATCGCGCGCGCCAGCATGACATCTACATCGGCCAATGGGGCGCGGACTACTGGGATCCCCACACCAACGCCGACACCTTCGCGCGCAACCCGGACAACTCGGACGACGCCAAGTCTAAGCCGCTCGCGTGGCGCAACGCCTGGGCGATTCCGGAGCTGACGAAGAAGGCCGACGCCGCGGCGCTCGAGCGCGACACGGACAAGCGCAAGGCGATGTACCTGGAGATGCAGGCCGAGTTCCGGAACACGAGCCCGTTCGTCATGATCTACCAGATGAACGAGGTCGCCGCGTACCGCGCCAATGTCGAGGGCCTGAAGATCGGCCCCACGTCGGACGCCACCTACATGTTCAAGGTGACGAAGCAGTAAGCGCGTCTTGAGCCACGTTTCCCAGCGAACAGGAGGCGGGCGCCGCGGCGCCCGCCTCATTCGTGCGGCCGACACCGCCGGCCGCTTCCTCATCGTCATCGTGCTGACCTATCTGGGCCTGCTGGCGGTGACCTTCTTCATCGGCCGGGTGATCCCGATCGACCCCGTGCTCGCCGTCGTCGGCGACCGCGCGCCCGAGCACGTCATCGCCCGCGTGCGCGAGGAGATGGGGCTCAACAAGCCGCTCTGGGAGCAGTTCTACATCTACATCCGCAAGGTGCTGCAGGGCGACTTCGGCGTCTCGGTGCTGACCTCAAACCCGGTGATGCAGGACATCCGCCGCGCCTTCCCGGCGACGATCGAGCTGGCGACGCTCGGCACGATCCTCGGCGCGGGGCTGGGCGTGCCGCTGGGCGTCTGGGCGGCCGTGCGCCGCGGCGGACTGGCCGACCAGGCGGTGCGCGTGATGGCGCTCATCGGCTACTCGGTGCCGATCTTCTGGCTGGGCCTGATGGCGCTGCTCGTGTTCTATGCCCGGCTCGGCTGGGTCGCCGGCCCGGGCCGGATCGACGTCGTCTACGAGTTCACGCTGACGCCCGTCACCGGCTTCATGCTGCTGGATACTGCGATGGCCGGCGAGTGGGAGGCGTTCGGCAACGCGCTGTCGCACCTGATCCTGCCCGCCTCGCTGCTGGGCTATTTCTCGCTGGCCTACATCAGCCGCATGACGCGGTCCTTCATGCTCAACGAACTGAACCAGGAATACATCGTCGCCGCCCGCGCCAAGGGCCTGTCGGAGACTCGGATCATCTGGCGGCACGCTTTGCGCAACGCGATGGTGCCGCTCGTCACCGTGATCGCGCTGTCCTATGCGGGGCTGCTCGAGGGGTCGGTTCTGACGGAGACCGTATTCGCCTGGCCGGGACTCGGCCTCTAC
>JAIYAB010000422.1 GCA_027489275.1 Hyphomicrobiales bacterium | reverse complement strand
GATCGCCCGCATGTCGCTCAACACGGAGGATATGCCATGCGTCAGTATGATCTTTCGCCGCTCTACCGTTCGACGATCGGTTTCGACCGCCTGTTCTCGATGCTCGACCAGGCCACCGGCGCCGACAGCGGCAACGCCTACCCGCCCTACAACATCGAGCGCACCGGCGAGAACGCCTACCGCATCTCCATCGCGGTGGCGGGCTTCACCGATCGCGACATCGCGATCGAGGTGAAGGAGACGGTCCTGTCCGTCCGCGGCGAGCGCCAGAACGGCGGGACCGAGAAAGCGAGCGAGATGCTCTACCAGGGCATCGCCGCGCGAACCTTCGAGCGCCGGTTCGAGCTTGCCGACCACGTCCAGGTGACGGGGGCGAGCCTCGAGAACGGCCTGCTCCACATCGATCTCGTGCGCGAGATCCCGGAGGCGAAGAAGCCGCGCCTGATTCCGATCGGCGGCACCGGAAAGACCGTGATCGAGTCGACCGCCACCGAGAGCCAACGCGCCGCCTGATCGGCCCGCATCCCTTCCGACGTCGAGGGCGCCCCGCGGGGCGCCCTTTTTCGTGATGGACTATTCGAGGCCGGCGGGCGGCACCATGGGCGCCGGGGCGACCCGCCGGGTCGGCGTATCGTCGAGAGGCGCCACCGGAATGGGCGCTGCCGCCGGATTGGCGCGGCCCGTCCTCGGATCCGTGAGCGGCTCGGGAATCCGCGGCGGCGGCTGGATGGCGCGGCTGTCCGCCCGGGCGGGCGGGCGGGCCTCCGGCTTTGCGGCGGCCGGCGGCGCGACGGGTGCGGGGGAGACGGCGCGCGGAGGCTCGGGCTGCAGCGGCGACGGCTTGGCGGGTTCGGGCTTCGCGGGCTCCGGCGGCTTCGCGGCGACCGGCGGCTCCGGCAACGGCCGGCGCTCGACTGGACCGACGCTCGGGGCGGGCGCGGACGGCGTGTCCTGGACCTGCGGACGCACGGGCGCGATCCGCTCGGCCGGGGCGCTGCGCGCCTCGCGCGGCGGCTGCGGGACGGCGCGCGGCTCGCGAGGGACCTGCCGGTCGGGCACCATGCCCGGAGGCATGGGCGCGGGGGCCATGTATCGCTCGCTGCCCAGCGCGTAGCGGTCGAGCACCTCGGCAGTATCGCGCGCCATCGTGTAGCGGATGCGGTAGCCGCGGCGGTCGATGATGTCGGCCTCGAAGACATCGCCGGCCGGGCGCACGAGGAGCACGTGCTGTGCGCCGTAGTGCCGGTAGAGGATGTCGGCGATCTGGCGGCTGGTGAAGCTGCGGTAGAAGCCGCGCGGCGGCGATTGATCACGGACCCAGGGCGGCGGCGGCGCGCCCCATCCCCAGTAGGTCATCACCTGCGCCGAAGCGGGTTGCGCGGCGAGCAGGGTCGCCAGTCCCAGCCCGGCGCACAGGACGGACATCGGCAGCCGGAAGGCGGCCTTTCGGGGGGAATTCATCGGGAGCTCCGAAGCGTTGGCGGCGATCTCTCCCGGTTAACGTATCATTAAGCTCCGAATGCGGCGCGTGCCGGACGATTTCTTGGTTGACGGCCCAGCTCAGGCCCGCCCGGCGGCGGCGATGAGGCCGGCGATGTCGTCCGCCTGCGTCGCCCAGGAGGTGACGAAGCGGACGAAGCGGTCGCCGCCGATCTCGAAGCCCGGCGGCAGGCTCAGGCTCGACCATGGCGCGCCGCGGAAGCCGGCGGCGCGGATGGCCTCGTCCACCGCCGGCGGCATCACGGCGAAGACCTCGTTGGCCTGCGTCGGCCACGCCAGGCGCACGCCGGGGATGCCGGCCAGGCCGCCGGCGAGCACCGAGGCCATCAGGTTGGCGTGGCGGGCGTTGGCGATCCAGTGGTCGTTCCCGAGATAGCCCACGAGCTGCGCGCCGAGCAGGCGCCCCTTCGACAGCGTGTGGCCGCCCCTCTTGCGGCGGAACTGGAAGTCGGCGGCCAGCGCCTTGTCGAAGAAGACCACCGCCTCGCAGGCGAGGCAGCCGTTCTTCGTCGCGCCGAAGGTGACGACGTCGACGCCCGCCCGCCAGGTCATGTCGGCGGCCGAGCAGCCGAGCGCCACCATCGCGTTGGCGAAGCGCGCGCCGTCGAGGTGGACGCGGATGCCGAGATCGCGGGCGATGCGGGACAGGGTCGCGATCTCGTCCAGCGTGTAGAGGGTGCCGGCCTCGGTCACCTGGGATATCGAGAGCGCGGACGGCTGCACCGCCTTCACCAGCCCGCGGGGGAAGCGCTCCAGCGTCGCGACGAGATCGGCCGCCGCCATTTTGCCGCCGACCCCCGGGATGCCGACGAGCTTGGCCCCGGCGGTGAACATTTCGGGCGCGCCGCACTCGTCGTCGAGGACGTGGCTTTCGGCGTGGCAGAACACCGCGCCCCAGGGCGGCGTGATGGCGGACAACGCGAGCGCGTTCGCGCCGGTGCCAGTGCCGACGAGGAAGACGGTGACCTCGTGTTCGAACACGTCCGCCAGCATGGCCTCGCCGCGCGCGCTGAAGGCGTCGGCCCCGTAGGCCGTCTGCGATCCATCGTTGGCGGCGAGCAGCGCCTCCAGCACCGGCCTGCTCGCGCCCACCACGTTGTCGCTGGCAAAATTCATCGTCCGACCCCGGCCGTTGCGGACGGCGCGTCGCGCCGTGCTCCATGCATCGCTTGCGGCATGACGGCCGCCGCCGGGATGTGCCCCAGCCGGGCGCGGATGACAACCGCCGGCCCCGCCGCCCCGGCCCTCGCCCGCGACATGGCATGACCCGGCGGCAGGCCCGTGCTTGCCGCAAGTTTCAACAGAAACGCGCCTGACGAAAGAAACTTGCCGCAGAGGCAGCAGAGCCGCCACAATCCGCTTGTGCAGCCGAAATCCTTGTGGCAAGGTCCAGCCCGAATAGGACAGTCTTGCTGTCCCATTCCTCGGGGCACGGCCCCGCTACAAAACGGACATTCGACTGTGCGCAAGAACGGCACGAACCTGGCACCCCGCGAACGTGGCCTGACGGTCACGAACGCCGCCAAACGTGCCACGCGCAAAGATCGAGTCTGACGGGCCCCGGTTCCGCCGGTACGCCCGCGGGGTGCGGGCGCAAGACGGGGCGCGACCGAGAACACCCTGAAGCCTGAGGCCCCGACACGGCCCGCTCCTTGCAATCGGCGCAGGTGCGGCAGCGAAGCGGTGTTGCGGGACGAGGCGAGGGTCGATCATGAGCGAGCACAGGACGGACCTGACCGGTTCCCGGGCGCAGGCGGTGGCGACGGCCAGGTCCGAGGGGCGTGTCGACACGGCGGCACAGGAAAGGCTGCTCACGGTCCGCGATCCCGGAATGCCTGAGGCGCAGGGACTGTATGATCCCGCCCGCGAGCATGACAGCTGCGGCGTCGGCTTCGTCGCCGATATGAAGAACCGCCAGTCCCACTCCATCGTCGAGATGGGCCTGCAGATCCTGATGAACCTCGACCACCGCGGCGCGGTGGGCGCCGACCCCAAGGCGGGCGACGGCTGCGGCATGCTCATTCAGATGCCCGACGCCTTCCTGCGTGCCGAGTGCGCCGGGCTCGGCATCGACCTGCCGCCCCCGGGCGACTATGCGGCCGGCCTCGTCTTCCTCCCACGCGATCCCGAGGGCCGCGCGTTCTGCGAGGGCGTCTTCGAGCGCGTGATCGCGGAGGAGG
>JAIYAB010000393.1 GCA_027489275.1 Hyphomicrobiales bacterium | reverse complement strand
CAGTCAGTGGCGGTGGTCCGGCAGATGGTGGCGCAGCCCAACAGCTGGGCGAAGATCAAGGCCGCCGACGGCGGCAACGCGACGGCGGTCGGCAAGAAGCCGGCGAAGGCCGCCCGCGCTCCGGCCACGGGCAGCCCGCTGGCGCTCGTGCCCGGCCAGACGGCGGACGAGGCAGAGTAGCAAGCCGGACGACGCCGGGACCGACGACCGCGCAGACGCGCGGCGCGAGTCGGCGCAGGGCCGCTCAGTGCGCCGCGCGCGGCCGCGCGGCCGTCGCCGGTTCCGTTGCGCCGGAAAACATGCGCGCCATCGGGATCGGCACCGCGGCGAAGGCCAGCGACGCGACGATCACGCCGAGCAGCAGGCCGAGGTCGCCGCCGATCACGCCGCGGACCAGCGCGAACAGCACGACGAAGACCGCGGGGGCCGCGACGAGCGTCGCGAGCAGGCCCTGCGTTTCGCGGGGGGTGAGGTCGTTCTTCAAGGTGTCCTCCCTGGAGTCGTTTCGAGGCGCGGCATTCGGCGCGCTTCGGCAGACGGGGGAGGATCCTGCGACGGTGAGGCTACATCGACGGCCGCGGGAGGGTGCATCCGGAAGAACTCGGATGCCGCGGGCGCCCGCCCGGCCCCGGCGGAAGCGGGGCCAGTTCCAGGCGAACGGGCTCAGTTCCAGCCGAAGACCTGCACGACGGCCGGGATCAGGATGACGATCAGCAGCACCGGCAGGAAGAACAGGATCATCGGCACGGTGAGCTTGGGCGGCAGGGCAGCCGCCTTCTTCTCGGCGGCGTTCATGCGCTCGTCGCGGCCTTCCTGGGCGAGGACGCGGAGCGCCTGGCCGAGCGGAGTACCGTAGCGCTCGGCCTGCACCAGCGCCGTGGCGACGCTCTTGACGGTGTCGAGGCCCGTGCGCGCGGAGAAGTTCTCGTAGGCCTGCCGCCGGTCCTGCAGGAAGGAGAGCTCTGCGGTGACGAGCGAGAGCTCCTCGGCGAGCGGGATCGACTGCGTGCCGATCTCCTGCGAGACGCGGCGGAACGCCTGCTCGATGGACATGCCGGACTCGACGCAGATCAGCAGCAGGTCGAGCGCGTCGGGGAAGGCGAGGCGCATCGACTGCTGGCGCTTGCCGATCTGGTTCTTGATGTAGATCTCCGGCGCCTTGATGCCGACGAAGGCGCCGCCGAGCGAGACCGCGAACTTGACCAGCAGGGGCTGGGCTGTCTCCCAGATGAAGAAGGCCCAGATCGTGGTCGCCAGGAACAGCGCGATCGGCATGATGAGCCGGAAGAACAGGAAGCCGATTTCCGCCTGCGGGCCGCGGTAGCCGGCCATGCTGAGCTGGGCCTTCGCGCCTTCCGTGCCGAGCCATTTTCCGAGCTGGAACTGGTCGACGATGCTCTTCATGTAGGCCTTGGGCGCCTGGCGCAGCGACGGGCGCTGCTCCTGCTGGCCCTGCCGGTTGAGGCGCTCGCGCTCGCGGGCGCGGATCTGGTCGCGCTCGAGCGCGACGGCCTTCATGCGCTTTCCGAGCTGGTCGCCGGCGAGCAGCGGCATGGCGAGGGCGAGCACGGTCGCGGCGGCGGCGATGGCGGCGAGCGCCATCGCGATGAACTGCGGGTCCGTGGCCTTGATCATGATCGAGGGAAGCATGGCGCCCTCAGATGTCGAAGCTGATCATCTTGCGCATCACGAGGACGCCCAGGATCATCATGAAGGCGCCGATGCCCATCCAGATCCGGCCGTGGATGGTGGTCCACAGCAGGCTGATGTAGCTCGGGCTGGTGGCGTAGACGAGGGCGCCGACGATGATCGGCAGCGAGCCGATGATCGCCGCCGAGGCCTTTGCCTCCATGCTCATGGCGGAGATCTTGCCGCGCATGCGCTTGCGGTCGCGGATGACCTTGGAGAGGTTGTTCAGCACCTCGGAGAGGTTGCCGCCCGACTTCGCCTGGATGTTGATGACGATGGCGAAGAAGTTCGCCTCGGGCACCGGCACGCGCTCGTAGAGCTTCATGACCGCCTCGCTGATCGGCAGGCCGAGCGTCGTGGCTTCCATGATCGTGCGGAATTCGGTCTTCAGCGGCTCCTGCGACTCGTTGGCGATCATGCGCATGCAGTCGTTGAGCGGCAGGCCGGAGCGGATGCCGCGGACGATGACGTCCATGGCGTTCGGCAGCTCGTTGATGAAGCGCTTGATGCGCCGGTTCTTCAGGAAGTTGAGCATGAAGCGCGGCAGGCCCAGCGTCCCGATGAACAGGCCCAGGGCGGCGCCGGCGGGGTGGCCGAGGATGACCATCATGGCGATGGCCGTGACCAGGCCCATGATCACGCTGACGAGGTAGAACTTGCGCTTGTCCCAGTCGAGGCCGGCCTGCATCAGGCGGCGCTCGAGGGTGAGCTTCGTCATTTCGCGCTGGCGGTTCTCGATGTCGCGCAGGCTCGTCGCGATCTTGTCGCGGCGGTTGGTCTGCGACACGGCGGCCTGGCGGGAGGCGGCGGAGCGTCCCGGCTGGGTGACGAGCGCCTTCTGCCGCTGCTCGGCACGCCGGCCCCCGGAGATCCAGGGATAGAGCAGCGCATAGATGACGCCGCCGACGGCGAGCGCGGCGAGGGCTCCGACGGCAAGGCGGCTCAACTCCACGGCCGACCCTCCATGTCCGGTCTCACGTCACGATGCGGCGGCGGGGTTCGCGTCGCCTCAGGCGGTCTTGGACTCATCGGCGACCTCCATGGCGTCGAGCGCCGCCGCGAGCCGCTTCTCCTCGCCGTAGTAGCGCGCGCGCTCCCACATGCGCGGGCGACCGATGCCGGTCGACATGTGGCGGCCGATCAGACGCCCGTTCTGGTCCTCGCCGAGGATCCGGTAGACGACGAGGTCCTGCGTGACGATGGTGTCGCCTTCCATGCCCATCACCTCGGTGATGTGCGTGATGCGGCGCGAGCCGTCGCGCAGACGTGCGGCCTGGACGATGATGTCCACGGACGAGACGATCATCTCGCGGATGGTGCGCGAGGGCAGCGAGAAGCCGCCCATCGTGATCATGGATTCGATACGGCTCAGGGCCTCGCGTGGGGAGTTGGCGTGCAGCGTGCCCATCGAGCCGTCGTGGCCGGTGTTCATCGCCTGCAGCAGGTCGAAGGCCTCCGGTCCGCGGACTTCGCCGACGATGATCCGCTCGGGCCGCATGCGCAGGCAGTTCTTGACCAGATCGCGCATGGTGATCGAGCCTTGGCCTTCCAGGTTTGGCGGCCTGGTTTCGAGGCGCACCACATGCGGCT
>JAIYAB010000334.1 GCA_027489275.1 Hyphomicrobiales bacterium | reverse complement strand
GAATCGCGGGCCGAGCCCTCCGCCGCCCGCGCGATCATCGACAGCGCCTCCGGCTCGATCGTCACGCCTTCCCGCTGGCAGATCCCGCCGAGGTGGGAGACCAGCAGCGAGGCGTCGATCCGGCGCAGGTCGAAGCGCTGGCAGCGCGACAGGATCGTGACGGGGACCTTGCGGATCTCGGTGGTCGCGAAGACGAACTTGGCGTGCGGCGGCGGCTCCTCGAGCGTCTTCAGGAAGGCGTTGAACGCCTTCTCCGAGAGCATGTGGACCTCGTCGATGATGTAGACCTTGTAGCGGGCCGATGCCGGCGCGTAGCGCACGCCGTCGGTGATCTGCTTCACGTCGTCGATGCCGGTGTGGGACGCGGCGTCCATCTCCAGCACGTCGACGTGACGCGATTCCATGATGGCGCGGCAATGCACGCCCTCGCTCGCCATGTCGACGGTCGGACCGCCGGATCCGTCCGGCAGGAGGTAGTTGAGGCCGCGGGCCAGGATGCGGGCCGTGGTCGTCTTGCCGACGCCGCGCACCCCGGTGAGAATCCACGCCTGCGGGATGCGGCCGGACGAGAAGGCGTTGCGCAGCGTGCGCACCATCGCGTCCTGGCCGATGAGGTCGTCGAACGTCTGCGGACGGTACTTGCGCGCCAGAACCCGGTAGCCGGCGCCGCCTGAAGGCGTGGCGGCAGGCACGACGGCGGCGCCGGACGGCGGCGGAGCGTCGGACATCTGCGGGAAGAGTGCGCTGTCGTCGTTCATCGGCCCGTCGCTGGTAGGCCCGTCGCCCGCGGGCCTGCTGTCTGGGGCCCTGCGTGTCGACCCGGGCCGCGGCCGCAGTCCGGGCGGGCGCCAGAGGGCGCGGTGGGAGGCTGGACAGAGACCCGCCCGATCTCGTTAGGGCTGCTTCCTTCCGGACCTGACCCGGTTGGCGAGTGGAACGTCCACCGCCAACCTCCCGCGCCCTATATCGGGCATCGGCGACGCGAAAACAAGCGCCGTCGCGGCCGCCGAGACCCGCGCCGGCCGCCGGCCCGGCGGCGTTCGCATGCGCTCAAGAGGCTCGCCACGGGCCTCCTCCTCGACTAGCTTTCGCCCATGTCCGAAGCTCAGCCCCCCGCATTTTCGCTCCATCCCCAACTCGCGCGCGAGAGCGTCGTCGTCGGCGACCTGCTGCTGTCGCGGGTCCTGCTGATGAACAACAGCCGCTTTCCATGGCTGCTGCTCGTGCCGCGGCGTCCCGGTCTGCGCGAGACGATCGACTTGCCAGAGCACGAGCAGCCGGTTTTGTGGCGCGAGATCTCGGCGGTGCAGCGGCTGATGCGGGAGCTCTTCTCGCCGGACAAGCTCAACGTCGCCGCCATCGGCAACCTCGTGCCGCAGTTGCATGTGCACGTCATCGCCCGGTTCGAGAAGGACGAGGCGTGGCCCAAGCCCGTCTTCGGCTTCGCCCCGCCGGTTCCCTATGCGCCCGCCGAACTCGATGCGCTGATCTCCCGCATCGCCGCCGGCCTCGGCCATCCCTGAGGCCAACGCCAGTCCTGAGGCCAACGCCATGCCAACGTCCACGACGCCCGCGCCGCGGAGCGAGCGGTCCGCCACCCTCGGCTATGCCATCAATACGCTCGATCGGCTCGCGGAACACCGCGACGACGCGGAGCGGATGGCGGCCTGCCGCGCCTCGCCGGCCGCGCGGACGATCGTCATCGCCGGCGAGGTGCCGGTCCTGCGCCGCCGCGACAACGTGCTGGACCCACTGTTCTCGTTCGAGGAGGCCGAGGGACTGGGGCACGCACGCGAATGCGCCTTCCTCGGCTTGGACGGCGAAACGCCCGTCTTCGGCACGGTGCTGGACGCGACGGCGGCCGATTCCGACCAGGGACGGGCCGACATCGCCCGCATCGACCTGCGCACGCTCGCAGTGCAGGGATTGCTGCCGCCGGACACGCTGGGGCGCATGGCGCAGGCCAAGAGTCTGCTGTTCTGGCACCAGCGTCACCGCTTCTGCTCGGTGTGCGGTCAGCCGTCGGCGCCTGCCGCGGCCGGCTGGCGGCGCGAATGCACGGCATGCGGCGCGCAGCACTTCCCGCGAACCGACCCGGTGGCGATCATGCTCGCGGTTCGCGGCGAGCGCTGCGTGCTGGGTCGCCAGGCGCGCTTCGTGAAGGGCTCCTACTCCTGCCTCGCGGGCTTCATCGAGCCGGGCGAGACGCTGGAGGACGCGGTGCGGCGCGAGCTCTTCGAGGAGGCTGGGCTGGAGACCGGCAGCGTCCGCTACCTCGCGTCCCAGCCCTGGCCGTTTCCCGCCTCGCTGATGATCGGCTGCATCGCGCAGGCGACAAGCGACCGGCTCGTCGTCGACAACACCGAGCTGGAGGATGCGCGCTGGTTCACGCGCGACGAAGTGCGCCGCATGATCGAGGGCACCCACCCCGACGGGCTGATCTGCCCGCCGCCGATCGCGATCGCCAACGGCATCATGCGGGCCTGGGCGTTCGACGGAGAGGGTGCGTAAGGTCGTTCGGCGCGAAGCGGCGGCCTATTCCGCCGCCTTCTGGCTTTCGACGCGGTAGGGGTGGGCGGGATAGACGCCCAACACGCGGACCTCCTTCGAGAAGAAGGCCAGTTCCTCCAGCGCGAGGCGCAGCGGCCGGTCGTCGGGATGGCCGTCGACGTCGGCGAGGAACTGGGTGGCGGAGAACTCGCCGTCCACCATGTAGCTCTCGAGCTTCGTCATGTTGACGCCGTTGGTGGCGAAGCCGCCCAGCGCCTTGTAGAGCGCGGCGGGCACGTTGCGCACCCGGAAGAGGAAGGTCGTCACGGTGGGGCCGCTGTCCTGCGCCGCCCAGGCCGGAGTCTTCGACAGGACGACGAAGCGGGTGGTGTTGTGCGCCTCGTCCTCGACGTCCCTGGCGAGAGTGTCGAGGCCGTAGATCTCGCCGGCCAGCGCAGTGGCGAGCGAGGCGCGGGTCGGGTCGTTCCAGTCGCGCACCTCGCGGGCGGAGCCTGCCGTGTCGCCCGTGATGACCGGCTTGGCGCCCAGATTGCGGATGATCTTGCGGCACTGGCCCAGCGCGTGGACGTGGCTGTAGACCGACCTGATCGTTGCCAGCGACGCGCCCTTGATGGCCAGCAACTGGAAGTGGATCGGCAGGAAGTACTCGGCGATGATGTGCAGGCCCGACGCAGGCAGGAAATGGTGGATGTCGGCGACGCGGCCAGCGATCGAGTTCTCGATCGGGATCATGCCGAGGCCGGCCACGCCGTCCTTGATGGCGGCGAACGCGTCCTCGAAGGTGGCGCAGGGCAGCGGCTCCCAGCCGGGATAAACGTCGAGGCAGGCGATGTGGGAATTGGCTCCGGGCTCGCCCTGGTAGGCGATCACCTTCGGTCTGTCGGGCATCTCAGTGTCCTTTGCGGCGCGCGGCGAGAATGGCGCGGGCCCTTTCGAGATCGTGCGGCGTATCGACGCCGAGGGGGACGTCGTTCACCAGCGCGACGTCGATGCGCATGCCGTCCTCGATGGCGCGCAACTGCTCGAGCCGTTCGCGCTTCTCCAGCCAGGACGGGGGAAGCGAGACGAAGCGCGCGAGCGCCCGCCGCCGGTAGGCATAAAGGCCGATGTGGTGGTAGAGCGGGCCGTCGCCCGAGGGGGCGGTTGCGCGGGTGAAGCAGATAGCCCGCATCTGGCCCGGAAGCGTCGGGCTGCCGATGATCTTGACGACGTTCGGGTCCGTCCGCTCCTCGGGCCGCGTG
>JAIYAB010000190.1 GCA_027489275.1 Hyphomicrobiales bacterium | reverse complement strand
CCGACGCGCGCACCCTCGGCGACGAAGCCCTCCCCGACGAACTCCTTGTCGAGGCCCGCCATGATGCGCAGCAGCGTGGACTTGCCCGAGCCGTTGACGCCGAGCACGCCGATCTTGGCGTCCGGGTAGAAGGACAGGTGGATGTTGTCGAGGACCTTCTTGCCGCCGGCATAGGTCTTCGACAGGCCCTGCATGTGATACACGTACTGATAGGAGGCCATGCCGCCCTTCTTTCCCGCAATGTCCGGAAGTCGACCGGTATGTAGCGAGCCCTCGCCCGCCGGGCAAGCCCGCCGACCGATTCGCAACCGTCGGGAGAGATGCTGCGAGGCTCCGGCGCGTCCGGAGGTAGGCTCGATCCGGCGGGGAGAGAACCGCAAACTGCACGCATCGCGCGAGCCGCGGACGGACGTCCCCGGCGGTACACGCCGGTGTGATGGGACGGGCGCCCGGCGTGAGGAATCTCTCTTTTCGCATCCGGCCAAACGCGACACTATCGGCCCCGGTCACGCTCAGGCCGCTGCACGAGCGGCGCATCGTGACCCCGGGAGGGACACATGCAGATCGCGGGCCTCCTGTACGGAGCACCTCTCCTCAAGCACGTCGACTTTCCGGTGGCCGAGGTTCTCGGCCCTGGCGCCAGCGAGGACGAGATCAAGGACCTGATCGACCGCCACAAGCAGATCTTCGTCAAGCCGCTGTTCAAGGGCGCCATCGGCAAGAAGGGCAAGGCGGGACTGATCGGGCGGGCGACCGACCTCAAGACGGCTCTGGCGGAGAAGGAGCGCCTCTACTTCGTGGAGCATCGCCACGGCGACGCCATGGCCAAGGCGAACGGCGTCACCTTCGAGGGCGGCGTTCCGGCCGAGCACGAGGTCTATTTCTCGATCACGGATGCGACGGTCTACCGCGCGCCGACGATGACGCTGACGCACCGGGGCGGCGTCGAGATCGAGGATGTCGACCGGCGCGAGATCGCCGAGGTTCCCTTCGACGCGCTGACCGGCCTGAAGGCCTTCGTGGTCGCGAACGCGCTGTCGGACATCGGCGCGCCTAAGGAGATCATCTCGCCGCTCGTTCAGTACCTGCCGAAGCTGTGGGAGCTGGTGCACCACTACGGGATGACGACGCTGGAGCTCAACCCGCTGCGCATGCGGGCGGGCCGGGACGGACGGCTGACGCCCGTCGCCTGCGACTTCAAGTGCGGGTTCGACCGCGACGACCAGCGCTGGCAGCGGCTCGACCTGCCGCAGCACATCTTCACGGCCGACACCTCCGACTTCGAGCAGGAGGTGAACGAGTTGCGCACCCACCAGGGCCAGTCGGACGTCTTCGTCATCAACGACAGGGGCACGATCCTCGCCCCCACCTTCGGCGGCGGCGCGAACTCGCTCGTCACGGAAGTGCTCGGCGATTCGGCGATCATCTCGTCGGATTTCGGCGGCAACCCACCCTACGAGAAGATGAAGCAGGTCTCGATGATCTGCTACAAGCACTGGCTGAAGCAGGCCAACGTGCTGTTCATCATCGGCGGCAAGTCGAACAACACCGACATCTACGAGACCTTCCGGGCGATGGGCGACGGGCTGCGGGAGCATTTCAGCGCGCATGGCCGCTCGCCGCTCTATGTCGTGGTCGGGCGCGGCGGCCCCAACCTCGTGCGCGGCATGGGCGCGCTCGCCGAGACGTGCGACGCGCTGGGCCTGCCTTACCGCTTCTTCGGCTTCGACAGCGCGATCTCGGAGGTGGTGAACTACGCCAAGAAGATCGACGCCTGGATGAAGGCGGGAGGGCGGGCGGAGGTGGCCCGACGGATGGGGCTCGACGTGGCGCAACACGCCGCGCCGCTGTGAGGGAGAACGCCATGCCCCGCGACGGAATTCCCGGCTTTCCCTACTACCTCGGCATCGGCTCGCTGGCCGACGTGGCGCGGCCCGACGACCGGGTGTGCGTCCTCAACATCCTGGGCGGCGAATCCCGGCAGGTGACGCCGGTGAGCCATGCCTTCTCCGGCGGCAACGTCGTGTTCGGAACGTCGCCCGGGCGGCGGGGACAGGTGCTCGCGACCGCCATCGGCGACATCCCCGTCTACAACAGCGTCCGCGAGGGGCTGGACGACGGACACGCGTTCAACACGGGCGTCGTCTACCTCCCGCCGCCCAGCGTGCGCGACGGCGTGGCGGAGCTGATCCGGGTGAACCGCGCGATCCGCAAGATCGTCATCGTGACGGAGAAGGTGT
This sequence comes from Hyphomicrobiales bacterium, assembly GCA_027489275.1. Lineage (GTDB taxonomy): Bacteria > Pseudomonadota > Alphaproteobacteria > Rhizobiales > Beijerinckiaceae > Alsobacter. The sequence continues at coordinate 46,894 of JAIYAB010000190.1, read as the reverse complement.
CGGTCCATGATGCGCGGGAAATCCGCGCCATGGGGCAGGCCAACGGCGTCGACATCATCGGCGGCAACTGCCTCGGCGTCGCGGATTCGTGGAACCGTGTGCGCATCGGCGGGGCGCTCGGCGGCGACAAGCCGGACGAGGTCCTGCTGAAGGGCTCGATCGCGATTTTCTCGAACTCCGGCAGCTTCACCACCACGATCGCGCAGTATCTCGCGTCGGAGGGCTGGGGGACGACGACGCTGGTCTCGTCCGGCAAGGACGTCTACATCCACTACGCGGCGCGCGACTTCGCGCATGCGTTCCATTCCGATCCGCGCAGCCGGGCGGCGGTTCTCTACGCCGAGCCGGGCGGCTACTACGAAGCGGGCGTCGCCTTCGACAAGCCGGTCGTCGCCTGCGTCGTCGGGCGGTGGAAATCGAAGCTGACGCGCGCGGTGGGCCACGCCGGCGCGATGGCCGGGTCGGGCGACCGCGCGGAGGACAAGGAACGCTGGTTCCGCGAGGCGCTCGGCGTCGAGGATCTCTATACGCCGGAGCAGCCCTGCGTCTCGGCGAAGGGCGCCGTCGTGACCAACATCGCGGACATTCCCGCCGCGCTGACGGCGGTGATGCGGCTGAACGGCGTCGAACCGGATTTCCGGGGACACGGCTCGCTGGCGCTGAAGCCGTGGCTCGCCAACGACCAGGGGCTCGACCTGCCGGCCGATCTGCGGCTGCCCACCGTGCGGGCCATGGCGCCCTACGATGTCCAGATCGAGGCACTGTCCCGCACGATCGGCGCGATCGTGCCGCGGCAGACGATGAAGGACCGCTCGGGCGCGTCGGTGCTCAACACGGGCACCCAGGTCACGAGCGTGCACGGCTATCCCGTGCTGGACCTCGCGCTGCAGCCGGTGCAGGCGAACTTCGCGCTGCCGCTGGTGCACGAGATCGCGACGGAGAACGACCGCGCGATGCTCGACATCGCCGTGGCGGCGGAGATCAACCTCGTCGGCGACCCGGCGATCCTCGCGGCCGACGCGGCGCGCGAGGCCGGCAACTCGCCGAACACGGTGATGGCCGCGGCGGTCGCGATCATCGGACCCAGGCGCGTGGAGCGGACGTTGGCCTGCGCGCGCCTGCTGATCGACCTGTTCGCGCATTCGGGCATGCAGGACGCGCACGACGAGACGTTCGACCTGTCGGCGATCCACCCGACGGACGAGCAGCGCGCGCTGTTCGCGGCCTCGCCCGAGGAGGCCGGCGACCCGCGGCCCGAGGCGATGCTGCGGGCCGTGAAGACGCGCGGCGGCCGGTCCGTCTTCCTGATGTTCCTCGGCCGCATCGGCATCCAGCCGTCGCGCGACGCGGTGCTGGCCGCCATCGCGATGACGATCGCGTGGGGGCCGCTGATGCGCAAGCGGATCTCCCGTCTCACGGCGGAGACGCTGCCCTGGTACCTGCGGCTCTACGGGGTGATGATCGGCGCGTCGATCCCCGGCAGCGAGCACAAGCACGGCAGCCTGTGCGGCATCCCGCGCGACGAGCGGTTCGGCCACTGGACCATGGCCGACTTCCTGTGCCTGCCGCTGATCGGCAAGAAGCCGAGCGAGCGCGAGGCGCGGCTGCTGCAGATGCTGGTGGGCCTGCTGATCTCGAACGGGCCAGGCGCGATCTCCGCGCAGGGCGCGAAGGGCGCCGTCTCCGCGGACGGGCCGCAGACGCCCGGGCGCGTGCAGATCAACAAGGCGATGATCGGCTTTCTCAGCCACAGCGGCTACGCGCATGGCGGCAACGGCTACGAGGGCATCTCGTTCCTGCTGGAGCAGTTCCGGGACGTGGAGCTGGACGACCCGACCAACCCGGCCCACGGGATCGACCTCAAGGGCCTCGCGCGGCAGTTCGCCCGCGGCTACCGCGAGGAGAAGTCACGCTCCAAGGAACTCGGTCATCTCGAGCCCCGCGCCCTGCCGGGCGTGCATCACCCGGTGTTCCGCGGCAAGCCGGTGAACCACGATCCGCGCGAACGCTTCATCGCGGAGTACATGGCGAGCCGCGACGACTACAACATCTTCCACGCCTACTACGTGGAGCTCGTCCACGCGCTCTACGACGAGGGCGCGACGCCCTACGTGTTCTGCGTCAACGTCGATGCCGTCATCGCGGCGCTGCTGCTCGCCGTGCTGTGGAAGGACCACCGCTCCGGCCGGATCAAGGACCACGACCTGGAGACGGCGGCCTTCAACGTGTTCCTCTACGGGCGCATGATCGGCGCGGCCGCCGAGATCGACGACCACCTCAACCGCGGCCGGAACATGGACACGCGGACACCGCAGGAGCAGTGCGCCTTCGTGGCGTGAGCGCGCCGGCCGGTCAGCGCGGCCGGCGGGGCTTGGCGCCGTGCGGGCGCTTCGGGCCGTCGGCGCGCGGCCGCTCGGGCTTGCCGAAGGGGCGAGCAGGCTTGTCGCCCTCGCCGCGTCGCTCGCCGGCGCCGGCCGCGGGACCCGGGCCGCGCTTCGGCTTGAAGGGCGGCTTGTCCTTGCGGGGCGCGAAGGCCTGCTTGTCCTTCCGGGGTTCGCCGCGAGGCAGGCCGGCGTCGGGCGCGCCGCTCTCCGGACGCGGCTTGCGCGGCTTGAAGGGCGGCCGGGGAGCCGAGGGGACGGCGGCCTCGGGACTTTCGTCACGCCGACGCGGCGGGGGACGGTCGCGCCGCTGGGCGGGGTTCGGCCGCTCCGCGCCCGTGCCGGGCGCCTCGCTGCGGTCGATCCGGATGTCCTCGCCCTTGCCGCCCCTGACGAGCGCGGCCTGGGCGAAGCGCTCGGCGGCCTCCTGCGAGATCTCGAACCGCGTCTCGCGGTCGAGGATGCGGATCGCGCCGATCTCCTTCTTCGTGACGTGGCCGCGGCGGCAGATCACGGGCAGAAGCCAGCGGGGATCGGCGTTCTGCTGCCGGCCGACATTCATGCGGAACCACACCATCAGGCCGCCCGCGTCGCGCGGGGCCCTCAGCGGATCGAAGGCGACGCGCGGCTCGGGGTCTTCGCCAGTCCGCAGCGGGCGACGCGCGTCGCGCGGCTCGCGCTCGCGCTGCGCGCCGGGATCGTAGACGTCCTCCGGCTCGGGCTGGCGGGACCGGAACGCCCGCACGAAGGCGGCGGCGATGTCCTCCGGCGTGCGGCGCTCCATCAGGAGGCGCGCCGTCGCCAGATCCTCGTCGGAGCTTTCCTCGGCGAAGACCGGATCGTCCATGAGGCGTTCCCGGTCGCGCCGGCGCACGTCCTGCGCCGAGGGGGGGCCGATCCACTCCGCGGCGACGCCGGCCTGCTGCAGCAGCAGCTCCATCCGCCGGCGCCGGTTGAACGGGGTGATCAGCACGCAGACGCCCTTGCGGCCCGCCCTGCCGGTGCGGCCGCTGCGGTGCAGGAGCGCGTCCCTGCCGCGCGGAAGCTCGGCGTGAATCACGAGGTCGAGGCCGGGCAGGTCGATGCCGCGCGCGGCCACGTCGGTCGCGACGCACACGCGGGCGCGCCCGTCGCGCAGCGCCTGGAGGGCATGGTTGCGCTCGTTCTGGCCCATCTCGCCCGACAGCGCGACGGCCGCAAAGCCGCGTTCCAGCAGGCTGCCGTAGAGCGTCCGCACCGCTTCGCGCGTGTGGCAGAAGACGAGCGCGCCGGGGGACTCGAAGAAGCGCAGCACGTTGACGACGGCGTGCTCGATCTCGCTCGGCGCGACACGCACGGCCTTGTAGTCGATATCACCGTGGGGCTGGCTCCGGTCGACGGTGTCGATGCGCAGGGCGTCGCGCTGGAAGCGCTGCGCCAGCACGGCGATGCCGCGCGCGATCGTCGCGGAGAACAGCAGCGTCCGGCGCTCCGCCGGCGCGGAGTCGAGGATGAACTCCAGATCCTCGCGGAAGCCGAGGTCGAGCATCTCGTCGGCTTCGTCGAGCACGATGGCGCGCAACTTCGACGTGTCGAGGCGTCCGCGCTCGAGATGGTCGCGCAGGCGCCCGGGCGTGCCGACGACGACGTGGCAGCCCTCGTTTAGCGCGCGCGCCTCCCGGCGGACGTCCATTCCGCCGACGCAGGAGACGATGCGGGCTCCCGCCGGCTCGTACAGCCAGGCGAGCTCCCGCTGGACCTGCAAGGCGAGTTCGCGCGTGGGCGCGATCACCAGCGCCAGCGGCTCGCCGGCGTCGGCAAAGCGCTCGGCCTCGCCCAGCAATGTCGACACGAGCGCAAGCCCGAAGGCGATGGTCTTGCCCGAGCCGGTCTGCGCAGAGACGAGCAGGTCGCGCTCCAGCGCGTCCGCGGCGAGCACGGCCGCCTGCACGGGCGTGGGTTCGGTGTAGCCGCGTTCGGCGAGCGCGCGTTCGACGCTGGCGTGGGTCGCAGGGAAGGGCATGGGCGTCCGATTGACTGAGCGGAAACGAGCTCCTTCGGCCATTCGTCCAACGGTCCGGAAGGAAGGCGCAGGCAAGGCGCGCGCGATCGCGCCAGCGCTATCCGCCATGCGGGCCCGCGTCAACTGCAGCGTACCCGGCGCACCCTGGGGGATCCCGCCATGACCGGGCCGCCGACGCCGCGGCGCGTCGCCCCGGCGCGATTCGACTTCAACTCTCGGTGATCGTCGTAACCGTGGCAGGGGCTCGTGCGATGTGTGAAGGCGAAAGCCTTCCAGGAGCCCATCCGCCATGCCGACCGGTGCCGATTTCGTCGCGCAGGCGCTCAGGAGCGCCGGCGCGAGCCATGCGTTCGGCATTCCGGGCGGGGAAGTGCTCGCGCTTCTCGCCGCCCTCGACAGGGCGGGCATCCGTTTTCTTCTCGCCAAGCACGAAAACGCCGCCGGGTTCATGGCTGAGGGCGTCTGGCACGTCACCGGATCGCTCCCAGTGCTGGTGGCGACGCTGGGGCCGGGCGTCGCCAACGCCGTCAACGTGGTCGCCAACGCCCAGCAGGACCGCGTGCCGCTCGTCTTCCTGACGGGCTGCGTCGGCGAGGCGGAGGCCGAGAGCTACACCCATCAGGTGTTCGACCATCGCGCGGTGCTGCGTCCCCTCGTCAAGGCGAGCTTCCGCGCCGCCCCGGGCACGGAAGACCTCGTGGTGCGCAAGGCGGTGGCGATCGCGCGGTCAGGGCGACCGGGGCCCGTGCACATCGACCTTCCGGTCAACGTCGCGGAGGCTTCGAGCCCGGCGCGCGCCTTGCCCGCGACGCCGAACCGGCGACAGGGGCGCGTCGACGGCGACGAGGCCGGCCGGCTGATCCGCGCCGCGCGGCGCCCCCTGGTGCTGGCGGGCCTCGACGTCGTCAACGAGGGCTGCAGCGCCGCGCTGGCCGCCTTCGTGCGCCGCAGCGGCGCGGCGCTGCTCACGACCTACAAGGCCAAGGGGGTGCTGCCGGAGGACGACGCCGCCGTCGTCGGCGCCGTGGGCCTGTCGCCGAAGGCCGATGCGCTGGTGCGTCCGCTGCTGGACGCGGCCGACCTCGTGATCCTCGCCGGCTACGACCCGATCGAAATGCGGGCGGGATGGCGGAACCCGTTCCCCGCGGCGACCCCGGTCATCGACATCGTCGCCGAGGACATCCAGCACGGCATGCACGCGGCGACGCTGGTGATGGCGGGTCCGGTCGGCCCCGCGCTCGCCGGCCTCACGGAGGCGCTTCCCCCTGTGCCCGACCGTGCGCCGTGGCCCGACGAGCTGCCAAAGCGCGTCCGCGCGGCGCTGCGCGACGCCTTCACGCCGCCGCCCGGATGGGGGCCCGGGACGGTGTTCCAGACGCTGCGCGAGGCGGCCCCGGCGGAGACCGTCGTCACGGCGGATTCCGGCGCCCACCGCATCCTGCTGAGCCAGACCTGGCGCTGCGCATCGCCGCGGACCCTGCTCCAGTCGACCGGGCTGTGCACGATGGGTTGCGCCCTGCCGCTGGCGGCCGGCGCGGCGCTGGCGGGCGACGCCCCGACGCTGTGCTTCGTCGGCGATGCCGGGCTGGAGATGGTGCTGGGCGAACTGGCAACGGTGCGCGACCTGCGCCTGAGCGTCGTGGTCGTCGTGCTCGTCGACGAAACGCTCGGCCTGATCGCGATGAAGCAGCGCGCCTCGGGCCTCGACAGCCTCGGCGTCTCGTTCGGCGCCACGGACTTTGCGGGCGTGGCGCGCGCGATGGGCGGGCATGGCGTCGTCGTGAGCGACGGCGACGCGCTGCGCGAGGAAGCGCAGGACGCGTTCCGCAGGGAGGGCTTCACGGTGATCGCATGCGCCATCGGCCAGCGCGCCTATGACGGGACGTTCTGATGGGCGTGCACCCTGCCGCCGCATCCGGACGGCGCGCGCGCGACGAGCGGCTCGACCTGTTTCGCGGCCTGACGATGCTGATCATCTTCGTCGCGCACGTGCCCGAGAACCCCTGGCGCGACTGGATTCCGGCGCGCTTCGGTTTCTCCTCGGGCACCGAGCTGTTCGTGTTCTGCTCCGGAGTCGCCAGCGCGCTGGCATTCGGCTCGGTGTTCGTGGCGCGGGGGCTGGCCTTGGGAACGGCGCGGATCGCCTATCGCTGGTGGCAGGTCTATTGGGCGCATGTCGGCCTCTTCTTCGCCAGCATCGCCATCGACGCGTCCATCGACCGCCTGACCGGAACGACGCAGACGCTGGCGCGGCAGTTCGGGCCGCTGCTGACCGATCCCGTCGGCGCCGTCGTCGGGGCGATGACCCTGACATGGCTGCCGGAGTATCTCGACATCCTGCCGATGTACCTGGTGATCCTGGCCCTGGTGCCGGCGGTGATGGCGGCCCGCCGCTTTCACCCGGCGGGTCCGTTCGTCGTGGTGCTCGGGCTCTACGGCCTGGTCTGGCTCCGGGATCTGCACCTCACCGGCAACCCGTGGACGGGCGATCCCTGGTTTCTCAATCCCTTCGGCTGGCAGTTCGTGTTCTTCCTCGGCTTCTTCTTCGCGATGGGCTGGCTGCCTGTGCCCCGCCTGCGGAGCCGCTGGCTCGTCGCGGCCTGCGCGATCTTCCTCCTCGCGAGTGTGCCGGTCACGTTCGGGCCGATCCTCGAGGCCTCGGAGACGGCGCTCGCCCTTCACGTCCGGCTGCTGCCGATCAACGCCAAGGCGGACCTGCATCCGCTTCGCGTTCTCCACTTCCTGGCGCTGGCCTATGTGGTGCTGAGCCTGATCGATCCCGCCCGCGAGCGCCTGTCGGCCGGCGCCGCGGGGCGGACGCTGATCATGGTGGGGCGGCAGTCGCTGGCGACGTTCCTCGCCAGCCTGATCCTGGCGCGCATCGCCGGAGCCCTGCTCGACATCGGCGGTCGGGATGCGTGGACCGTCGCGGCGGTCAACGCCGCCGGCCTGGCGGCGGTCATCGCCGTCGCCGCCGTGGTGGGCTGGTTCAAGCGAGCGCCCTGGGCGGCGGCCCGGCGGCCCGAAGCCGCACCGCGCCCCGATGCGGCCGACACGCGGCGGGAGCAGCAGGGGCCCGAGCCGGCGCGGCCCGTCCGGGCGGCCTGACGGGGCCCCTTTCTCTGTTTCCCGCGTCACATCCGCGTGACGCGGGAAACAAATGCATGGGGCGCCGCGATGAGCCGACACAGGGTTTCGGGAGGTCAGCCGATGCACGACAGGTTCCAGGGCTCGCACAGCACCGAAGACGCCGCCGCCGTCGCCGCATTCGAAAGGGCCGTCGCCGCGGTGGCGGCACACCGGCCGCTCGCGGGCGCCGCTCTCGACGAGGCGGTCGCGCACGATCCCGCCTTCGTCGCCGCCCATGCGCTGAAGGGGTTCGCGGCGCTGATGCTGGGCCGCGTCGAATTGCTCGGCCCGGCCGCGGACGCGGCGCGCGCGGCAAGAGCGGCGCTCGGACAGGGCGCGGCGCCGACGCGGGCGGAGGACGCGCTCGTGCGGGCGCTGGAGGCCGCGGTCGCCGGGAGGTTCCTCGCCGCCGCCGTGGTCCTCGAGGCGCGGCTGCGCTTCGAACCTCTCAACTTCCTGCTGCTCAAACTGTCCCACGCGCTGCGTTTCATGGCCGGCGACGCGCCCGGAATGCTCGCAGCCACCGCTGCCGTCGTGCCCGAGTGGCGGCCCGACGCTGGCGGGGCGGGCTATGTCTACGGGTGCCACGCCTTCGCCCTCGAAGAGGCGGGACAGTTCCGCGCGGCCGAGCGGTTCGGCGACCTGGCGCTGGCGCTCGCGCCCGACGACGCCTGGGGCCTGCATGCCGTCAGCCATGTCGACGAGATGGAAGGGCGCGTGAGCGAGGGTATCGCGCGGCTGGAAGGCACGCGGAGCCTGTGGAGCCGCTGCAACAATTTCCAGTTCCACATGGCCTGGCATCTGGCCCTCCTGCATCTTGAGGCCGGCGAGGGCGAAACCGCGCTTCACATCTATGACGATGAGATCCGGCCGCAGCCGACAGACGACTATCGCGACGTCGCCAACGCCGCGTCGCTGCTGTGGCGGCTCAAGCTCGCCGGCATCGGCGTCGCCGGGCGCTGGGACGAGTTGATCGAGATCGGCAAGCGGCGGACGCACGACACCACGCTGGTGTTCGCGAGCCTGCACTATCTGCTGGCCCTGTCGGCCGCCGGAGAGCGCTCCGCGGCCCGGGCGACGCTGGAAGCCTGGCGCGACACCGTCGCGCAGGGAGCCGGCGACCAGGCCCGCACTGCCGGCGACGTGGGCCTCGATCTCGCGCGCGTCATCGTCGGAGAGGACGGGCGACGACCGGACTATGCAGGGATCGCGCGCCGGCTGCCGGCGATCGGCGGAAGCAACGCGCAGCGCGACGTTTTCCTGCAGACCCTGGCGCACCGGGCCCGAGACGCCGAAGACTGGCGCGCGCTGGGCGACATCCTCGCCGTACGCAGGCAACAGCGCTGGGCCGATTCCTTCGAGCGACGCATGGGCGCGACCGTGCAACACTGCGTGGCATGACGGCAGGACCCGCGAAGACCGGACAGGAGCGGCGACGGCGCAACGCGGGCGTGCGCCGGTGGGGCGCGGCGGCAGCCCTGTGGGGCTGCGTCGCCAGCGCGCCGGCCTTCGCCTGCTCGGCGACCGAGCCGTGCGTCCTTCCGACTGGCCAGTATCTCGTCCGTTTGCCGCGGGGATGGGACGGTCGCTCGCCCTTGCCGACGGTCGTGTTCCTGCATGGCCACATGGGCTCGGCGGCGCAGGTGATGGCCGATGCGGGGCTGGCGAACGAACTGGCGGACCGCGGCATCCTGCTCGTGGCGCCCGACGGCCTCGGGCGGAGCTGGTCCTTCGAGAGCAAGCTCACCGGCCCGCGGGACGACATCGCCTTCCTGGAGAGCGTCGCGGACGACGTCGCAGCGCGGTTTCCCGTCGACAGGGAGCGGCTGCTGGCCTCCGGCTTCTCGGTCGGCGGCTCGATGGTCTGGTATCTGGCGTGCCAGGGGCACGGACGGTTTTCGGCCTACGCGCCGGCCGCCGGCGCATTCTGGGTTCCCGAGCCGCAGGATTGCGCGGCCGGGCCGCAGAACGTGCGGCATATCCACGGGACCGAGGATGCGGTGGTGCCGATGACCGGGCGGCGGATCGGCGCGAGCTTCCACCAGGGCGACGTCATGCGCGGCATCGCGACATGGCGGAGGGTGAACGGATGCAACCAGCCGCCGGTGACGACGGCAGCCGGGGGCATGATCTGCGAACGCTGGGACGCCTCCGGCTGCTCCGGAGGCCGCGATCTCGAGGTGTGCCTGCACGACGGGGGCCACGAGGTCCCGCGCGGCTGGATTGCGGCAGCGATGGAATGGACCGCCGAGCCGAAGCGGCGACGGTCCGGGATCGCGGCGGCGCCGTGAAGGGGCTCACGCCCGGCGCGTGGGCCACTCGCCGGCCTCGAGCACTTCGAACACCCATGCGGCGACGAAGCCGAACACGACGTGCCCGACATAGCTCATGAAGGACAGGTCGCCGCCCCATTCCAGCAGCAGGAACGGCAGCCCTGCCAGCGGCGCGAACAGACCCAGCGCGTTGAACCACGTGAACGAGCCCCAGGCGAGGCACGCGACGATGCGACGCGGAAGCCTGGTGAAGCGGATCGCGCTCACCGCGGTGACGACGCACCAGAACCCGGCCATCGCGCCCGTCAGACCGCCCTTCGCAGCCAGGACCGCGAGGAACAGCGTGAAGGCCAGCCATACGCCGGCGGTGAGGACCGCGTCCCACTTCGGCAGGGCGCGCGACACGACGAAGTAGGCCAGGGGATATCCGACGATGCCGACGAGGTAGTGGGCCGCCGTCGCCGTCGGCAGGGAGAGCTCGTAGCCCGTCCAGGCGCTCACGAGGCTGATGACGAGCCCCGGCGGCTCGAGCGGGCCGCCAATGATCCACGGCGTCAGCACGCGTGCCCAGATTTCCCAGGCCATCAGGGCGACGTAGCCGCCGATGAACAGGTTGCCCAGCGTTCTTGCGTCGGGAAGGGCGAGCGCGCGCTGCTGCGCGCCCTGGACGACATCGGTACTCTGCATGACTTGCCCCCGGATTGACCGTTCCGGCTCCATGTCGGCCGAGGGGGACGCCTTGTTACGATCGCCAGGCGGCGCGGAGGTCACGATGACGTGTAAGGGTCGCGCCAACCGGAACAAAGGTCCGGCGGCGGTCATCGTCGGTGTCGCCCCGGCCGTGCGGTCTCTCTTTCCCGTTCGGCCGGAAAGAGCCATCCTCGCGCGAGTCCACGCCGCGAGGCACCCGTTCGCCAGACCGAGACAAGGGAAGACCCTTCACCATGTCGGTTCCTCAGTTCCTCAGTCTCTACGGCTTAACCCTGCTGGTGATGCTGCCCCTCGACATCCTGTGGCTCAGTACCGCCGGCCCGACGATCTACAAGCGGGAGATCGGTCCTCTCCTGCTGGACAAGCCCGCGCTGGGACCGGCGGCGGCCTTCTATTTTCTCTACGGCGTCGGCGTCGTGGTGTTTGCGGTGTCGCCCGCCCTTCGCGACGGCGCCTGGACGACGGCGCTCCTGTACGGCGCGCTGTTCGGCTTCATGGCCTACGCCACCTACGATCTCAGCAATCTCGCGACATTGCGCGGCTATACGACGACGATCGCGCTCGTCGACATCGCGTGGGGAACGGCCCTGACCGCGGTCTCGGCCGTGGCGGTCTTCCTGATCGCCACGTACTTCCGCATCGCCTAGACCGCGCAGCGCGACGCCCGGCGGGACCCGCCGGGCCGGAGCGGGCAAGGCCGGCGCCGCGTGAGGCGCGGCCCTGCCCGTCCTGCCGTCAGGCTGCGCCGGCAGCCGGGTAGTCGCTGTAGCCTTCGGGGCCAGGCGTGTAGAAGAGCTCGGGACGGGGCGCCGCGAGCGGCGTGCCGTTGCGCAAGCGCTCCACCAGGTCCGGGTTGGCGATGAACGGCCGCCCGAACACCGCGGCCTGGAGCAGCCCGGACGCGAGAGCCGCCTCGGCCGTCTCGGCCGTGTATCCGCCGGCAGCGATGAGCGGACCCTTCACATGCGCCCGCATGGTGGCCAGCACGTGATCGGGATCGCCGGCGTTGTTCAGCGCGGCCGCGAAGGCGTCCGGCTTCATGACGTGCACATAGGCCATCTCGGCCGTGGGCAGCGCGTCGAGGAGCGCGACGTGCGTCTCCAGCGGATCGGCATCGACGAGGTCGTTGAACATGTGGCCCGGCGAGATGCGGATCCCCGTTCGCCCGGCTCCGATCGCCCCGGCCACGGCCTTCGTTACCTCCACGACGAGACGGATGCGCCCCTGAAGCGTCGTCCCGTAGCCGTCGGTACGCTGATTGGCGTTGCTCGCGAGGAACTGGTTGAGCAGGTACCCATTGGCCGCATGAAGCTCGACGCCGTCGAAGCCGGCCTCCATCGCGTTCCTGCCGGCCTGCACGAATTCTTCCACCAGGGCCGGCAGTTCGGCCGTTTCGATGGCGCGCGGCACCGGGAAGGGCTGCATCTGCTTCTGGTCGGTCCACATCTCCCCGGCCGGCTGAACAGCGGACGGCGCGACGGGCGGCCCGGCAATCTGGCGATTCAGCTCGTGGGCAATGCGGCCGACATGCATGATCTGGAGCACGATCTTCGCGCCGCCGCGGTGGACTGCGTCGGTGATCTTCCGCCAGGCCGCGATCTGCTCCGGCGTATGGATGCCGGGCGTCCTCGCGTAGCCCTGTCCGGCGAAACTGGGCTGGGTGCCTTCCGTGATGATCATTCCGGCCGACGAGCGCTGGGCGTAATAGTCGGTCACGTAGGGCTGGGGCACACCCGACGGCGTGGCGCGGCTGCGCGTGAGCGGCGCCATGACGATCGAATTCCGGAGATTCAGGTCACCGAGTCGGGTCGGCTGGAACAGGTGCTTCATTGGTGAGGAGATCCTGCGAACGTCCCACGCAGTTCGTGGTCAGCCTCAACTAGGGCGCTGCGCCGAAACGCGAACCCCGAGCCAAGGCAGAGCAGCATCACGAAGCGGTCATGCCGCAGGTCGCGCGACAGGATGGCGAGACCTGCGTTCCGGTCCGGGCCCCCTGCCCGCCGCCCTCCCCGGTCGGGACGGAAGAGCGCGGAAAAGATGACGCGAGCTCGCCGCCTGCACTCTCAAGGCCTGCCGCGGGCGATCCTGGCCTCCAGCAAGGCGACCATCGCGCGGTGGCCGCGTGCGCGCGCCAGCGCAAGCGGCGCGACGCCCTGGCCGTCGGCCAAATGGGGGTCGGCGCCGGCCTCGAGCAGGGCTGCGAGGCACGCCGTGTGGCGGGGCCCGCCGTCGCCGAGCACGATCGACTCGATCAGCGCCGTCCAGCGCAGATTGTTGACGTGGTCGAGCGGCGCGCCGGCCTCGATCAGGGCCCGCACCACGCCGTCGTGTCCGAGATGCGCGGCCGCGATGAGCGCGGTTCCGTCATAGGGGCTGGTGATCGCCCTCGGGTCCGAGCCGAGCGAGATGGCGAGCCGCACCATCGCCTCGTCGTCCCGGACGGCGGCGATCGTCACGATGTCGTAGCGGCGCGCGTCCAGAGCCCGGGGGTCCGCCCCGGCCCGGACCAGGGCGCGGACAGCCTCCGCGTGCCCTCCATGGGCGGCGACGTGCAGCGGCGTGCGCTGATGCCCGTCCCGGGCCCGGACGTCCGCTCCCTCGGCCACGAGCCGGGCGATGCCGGCCGCATCACCCCGGGCTGCCGCCGCGAAGAGGCCCTGGTAGGCGGCGATCTCGGACGGGCTCGGCGGCGTCTGGGCGACGGCCGGCGGCGACGACGCCCCCATGAGCGTCATGAGAACGAGAGTGATGGTCCCCAGCAGCGCCGGGCGACGGGCCGACATGGCGTTCTCCTCGTCAGGTGCGAGACCGGGTCAGAGTGTTTCAGCCGGCTGCGATCCTGTCGAGGCGAGGATGCGTTGTGACGCTCTCAAATCAGGCCGGAGGCGATGTTGATCGAGAGCCCGAGCACCGCGATGTTGAAGAAAAACGAGATGATGCCGTGCACGAGCACCACCCGGCGAAGGCCGCGGGAGACGATGTTGACGTCGGCGGTGGACGACGCGACGCCGATGACGAAGGCAAAATAGACGAAATCGAAGTAGTCCGGCCGCGGATCAGGGCCGGGAAACTCCAGCGCCGGCACGGGCGGCTTCGCAACGGCGGCCCGCGGGTCGTAGTATTCGTGCGCGTAGTGAAGCGCGAACATCAGGTGAAGGAAGCACCACGACGTCAGGATCGTCAGGGCGGTGAGGCTGAAATGGAGCAGCCGGACCGTTCCGGTGAGCGTGGCCACCATTCCGAGCTGGAAGAGGATGGCCGCTATGCTGAAAGCTGCCGCCACCGCCGTCAGCGCGAGAATGAGGTGCTTGCCCTCGTCGTGGAGCTCGGCGCGCTCCCGCATGCTCGTCTCCGACACGCTCAGCATCATGAGGAAGATGCTGACGATGAAGGCAAGGATTCCGACGTTCCAGGCCAGGAGGATCCGGGTTCCGGCGAACCAGTCGGACGGGAGCAAGAGCCCCGTGACGACGGCCAGGGCCAGTCCGCCGAACAGCCGCGGCCGGGCCCGGATGAAGCGGAACGCCCGCGGCTTCCCGCTCCTGCGCTCCTGTTGGACCGTCATCGTGCCCTCGCCTTCCGTGCCGACCGGCCGAAAGGTTAGGCCAAGATTCGCTCACCGTCCGCAGGGAAAGCGACACGCGGGCCGACAGCCTGAACGATCGGGCCGGCCTGCGCGCGTGGCCGGACGACCGTCACCCGGCGCCCGGCCGGTCGTTCACGGCTTCCGCGTGCGATCGGGCAGGGCCTCGACGGCTTCGTCGGCGCCTTGATCCGTCTTCAGGACGCCTTCCCGCAGCACCTTCGTGGCGGCGTCAGCCTTCCTGTCCGGATCGGTCGGGACGGCAGCGGTCTCCGGCGTGTCGTGGCGGCCGCCGGTCGGCGAGACTTTCTTTCGAGACCGCGCCGTGGCCGCGAAATTGGCGAGGGCCTCGGGCTGGCGGCCGGGCCGGTTTTTCTGTTCCTCGTCGTCCGCGGATCTTGCCATGTCGTCCTCCCGTTCCAAGGCCTTGTGCAACCCGCTCCCGGGATGTCCGGTTCCCTTGCCGCCGGAGCGCCTTCCGATCGACCGGGTTCGCGCCCGCCCCCCGGCCGCGGACGAGTGCGACGGGGACCGCGAAAACTGGCTTCGGCTGTCCAGACGCACGACGACACGCCGTGGCGGCGCCTGTATAGAGACGCCGCATCGTCCGCGCCCCTGCGAGGCTGGCCAGTGATTCCGTGGGAACTCCTCGACACCGCCGAGATGCCGGGCAACGGCGGCGAGATCCGTCTCATGCGACGCGGGACGGAGTATGCCATCCGACTGGGCCATACCGAGCTGATGAACAGCCGCCTCAGCGGATCGGAGGAGGCGCTGGCCACGCTCGCCTGCCAGCGGCTGCGCGCCGCGCGCGCGCCGCGCGTGCTCGTCGGGGGCCTCGGGATGGGGTTCACGCTGCGGGCGGTGCAGAAGGCGCTGGCACCGGATGCCCGCATCGACGTGGCGGAACTCGTTCCGGCCGTCGTCGCCTGGGCGCGCGGTCCGATGGCCGGGATCTTCGGCGACAGTCTGGCCGACCCCCGCGTGGAGATCATGGTCGACGATGTGCTGGACATCATCCGCGCCTCGCCCCGGCGCTACGATGCCATCCTGCTGGACGTCGACAACGGTCCGGAGGGACTGACGCGCTCGGCCAACGATGCGATCTACGACACGCGCGGCCTCGCCGAGGCCCGTGCCGCGCTTCTGCCGGACGGCGTCCTGGCCGTCTGGTCGTCCGCACCCGACCGCGCGTTCACGCAGCGCCTGAAGCGGGCGGGCTTCTCCGTGGAGGAGGCCTTCGTGAAGGCCGACCGCGGGAAGCGCGGTTCACGCCATGTCATCTGGCTGGCCAGCCGACCGGGCGGCGGGGCCTGACGGCCCTTCGAGGCGGCGCAGCTGGCCCGCAGCCACAACCTGACGCGCGGGCCGACCTTGCCAACCGGCCTGCTTGACGGCAATCTCCGGCAGCCCAGACAGTCAGCGTATGCGTGCCGGAGTCTTCTCTGGTCGGGCGAGGGACACGGAGGATTTCCCAGATCATGACCAAGCACAACGGGATTGCCGACGCCGGCAACACGAACGATACCGCTGCGCCCGGGCGTCAGCCGGGCCTCATGAACCGCCGGTCGTTCCTGTGCGGCTCCGCCGTCGGGATCGGCGCGCTGGGACTGGGCGGCTGCGTGACGTCGGATGGCATGAGCCAGACCGAGGCGGCCATGCTCTACGGGCCGGTGCCCGAGGAGAAGTTCCCGATCCCGGCCGTCGACGTCACCAAGGTCGACCCGAAGTACTACCGGCGGACAGTGCGCTACGAGACGAACGAGGCGCCCGGCACGATCATCGTCGATCCGAGCAATTTCTACGTCTACCGCATCGAGGAGAACGGGAACGCCACCCGCTACGGCGCCAATGTCGGCCGCCAGGGGTTCCTGTGGCACGGCGACGCCTATATCGGGCGCAAGGCAGAATGGCCGATCTGGACGCCGCCCAAGGAAATGATCCTGCGCCAGCCGGAAGCGCGCCAGTATGCCGGGGGCATGGCGCCCGGGCTCGACAATCCGCTCGGCGCCCGGACGCTCTATCTCTACCAGAACGGCAAGTACACGCTCTACACGATCTACAGCACCATCCTGCCGGAGACGATCGGCAACGGCATATCGAGCGGCTGCATCGGCCTCCTCACGCAGGACATGCTCGACCTGTACGCCAAGACGCCGATCAAGACGAAGGTCGTCGTCCTGCCGGCCTGACCGGACGCGCCCGGGCGGCCTCCACCTCGCCGGTGGAGGCCGAGACGACCTGCGAGCCTCGGCCACGTTCCTCATGCGCGGGCGCTGCCCGTGCAAGGCGACGGTGGCGGCGAGCACCGGACGCGCCGCCGGCGCGCCTCAGTGAGGCTTTGCCTCGATGACGAGGTTGAAGGGCGTTTCCAGCGCCACCCTCGCCTGGCTGAACCCCGCCTCACGGATCACGCCGAGCAATCGCTCGGGTCCGGCCTGCGCGCCGAGGGCAGCGCCGACCTCCTGCGACAGGGACGCCGGCGTGCAGATCATGGTCGAGGCTGCATAGTAGACCCGGCCCACCGGGTTCAGGTTCTCGACCAGCGCATCTTTGGCGAACGGCTCGACCACGAGCCACGTCCCGTCCGGCGCGAGGACCTCGCGCACATGGCGGGCGGCTCCCACCGGATCGCCCATGTCGTGCAGGCAATCGAAGAAGCAGACAAGATCGTAGTTCTCTCCGGGAAAGTCCTTGGCAGAGGCCTTCTCGAACCGGACCCGGCCGTCGAGGCCGGCGTTCCTCGCCATGTCAGCGGCCGCCTCGACCGACCCGCCATGGTAGTCGAACCCGGTGAAGGTCGACGCCGGGAAGGCCTTCGCCATGATCAGCGTCGAGGCCCCGTGCCCGCAGCCGACGTCAGCGACGCGGGCCCCTGCCTTGAGCTTCTCGGTCACGCCCCTCAGGGCGGGCAACCATTCCGGCACGAGATGATGATGGTAGCTCGGGCGGAAGAAGCGCTCGGTGCCGCAGAACAGGCAGGGATGGCGCTCATGCCATCCCACGCCGCGGCCGGACCGGAAGGCGTCGCGGATGCGCGGCTCGTCGTTCCAGACTGCCGTCGCGATGTCGAAGGCTCCGATCATGTAGGCGGGGCTGTCCTCATCGACGAAGACGGCAGCCTGTTCCGGATCGAGCGCGAAGGCGCCGGTCTCGGGGTCGTACGTGACGTAGCCGGAGGCGGCCTGCGCAGATAGCCACTCGCGCAGATAGCGTTCATTCACGCCGGCCCGTTTGGCCAGTTCGGCCGGCGTCGAGGGACCGGCCTCGGCCAACACACGATAGAGGCCCAGGCGATCCCCCATCGCGACGAGGGCCCCGGTCATCATGGCGCCGATATCGCCCAGCATCCGGCCGACGAAGCGGTCGAGCTTGTCTGGATCTGGCGGGGTCATCGCAGGAGTGCGGCTCTCGACGGTCTGCATCGTTACCTCTCCTTCGGTCTGCGGAAGCTCCACTGTTGAAGACACCGGCTCGGATCAGGTTGCGGCAGATCAGCGACCGCATCTGCCTAGTTTCAGGTTGAAGCCATGAGTGACGAATACTCATGAACACGACCAGAGCCGCACGCCTGAGAAATGTACACCTCAATTGTCTGGATTCAAAGAATGGTCGAAAACGAACGAGGGTATTTCATGACTTGCAATGACTGTCCGGAAAACGGCGGAGCTCAAGGAGATACGCCGAACGCAAGCCGGGTTGAATACCAGGACACATCCGGAGACTTCGGTTGTCCGTGGGGATGTGAGCGTCATGGAGGGATACACGACACGAAGGGGCATCCCCCGGCCGCATGAAGCCTGTTCGCAGGGCCTTTCATCCGCCATAAGGGGAGAAAGGCCCAGGGGGAGGTCACGTTGAAGATCACCGACATCAAATGCGCCATCATCGCCAGCAGCCCCGTCATCCGCATCACGACGGATGAGGGCATCACGGGCTGGAGCCAGATCGAGACGCCCAAGCCCTACCTGCAGCCGGTCGTGCTGCAGCTGAAGTCGTGGCTGGTGGGCCAGGACCCGGTGAACGTCGAACGGGTGATGAAGCGGATCCGCGTTCGCGGCGGCTTCAAGCCGTGGGGGGCGGCGGTCAGCGCGATCGAGATCGCCCTGTGGGACATCGCCGGCAAGGCCGCCGGTCTCCCGATCTATCGCCTCCTTGGCGGCAAGGTGCGCGACCAGGTGCGCACTTATCGCACGCTCTACCACCACGAGGCGGGCGTCGGCCAAACGCCGGACGACTACCGGAAGTGGGCGGAGTACGGCATGGCGCTGGAGGGCGGCTTCGGCATGTTCAAGCTGCCGACGTCGTTCCACTCCTCGATGGTCCGGGACTTCCCCGACTTCCACTACGGGGCCGTCCAGCACGACGCGCCGTTCCCCTACCCCCACAAGGGACTGATCAGCGAGGACGGCTTCAACCATCTGGTTGCCTGTGTCCGCGCGGCAAAGCAGACGCTGGGCTCGAAGTACGGCCTCGCCGTGGATGCCGGCCCGGGCTTCCTCACGCATGACGCGCTGCGCTTCGCGAAGGCGGTGGAGGATCTTCATCTGCTGTGGATCGAGGACATGATCGCCGGCGACTACGTGCCCTTCGTCGGGGCGGAGGAATACCGCGCGGTGACCCCGCATACGACCACGCCGATCCACACCGGCGAGCAGATCTACCTGCGCCAGAACTACAGGGCCCTGATCGAGACGCGGGCGGTCGATGTCATCGGGCCGGACCCCTGCGATGTCGGCGGCATCGCCGAGCTCAAGTGGATCGCCGAGTACGCCGACCTCCACGGCATCGCGATGGCGCCGCACGGGACGGCCAACGGCATCTTCGGCCTCGCCTCGCTGATCCAGGTCTGCGCGACGCTGCCCGACAACCTGATCGCCTTCGAGTACCCGGCCCGCTTCGAGCCGTTCTGGTACGACATCACGGAAGGGTTCGAGGGCATGCCGGTGAAGAACGGCCTCATCGACGTTCCCGACCGGCCGGGGCTGGGCGTGAACCTCATTCCCGCCGAGGCCAGGAAGTACCTCTCGGAGGGCGACGCGGACTTCTTCGACTGATCCCGGATCTCTGCGTCACGATGCAGGCGGGCGCGGCCGAACCGATCGTCCAAGGGACTTACATCGCCGGTGAAATTTCCGCGCAATAACCGCACAGGTTGCGCTCGTGGGCGGAATTGGTAGCCTCGCCAAGTCCCGGTCTTGCCAACAGTGGGGCGCGTGAGGACCGGACGCGCGCGGGCGCGCATCGACGGCGCGGGAGAAGGTCTTGACGATGCAGCGCGGTGTCTGGCCGATAGCGCGGCGGGCGTTGCTCCTCTGGTGCGCCTGGATCGTTCTGGGACGAACCGGACCGGTCGATCTTGCGGTGGGGGCGGTCGTGGCCGTCGTGGTCGCGATCGTGAGCGATGCGCTCGCCCCGCAACGGGATTCGGCCGTCAGCCCCGGGGGGATCCTCCGGTTCGCGCTTCGCTTCGTGGCACGCTCCCTGATCGCCGGTGCCGATGTGGCGGGCCGCGTCCTCGGACCCCGCGTCCGGGTCCGCCCCGGGATCGCCAGCGTGCCCTGCGCCGTTCCGGCAGGCGTGCCGCGGCAGTTCTTCAGCTCGTTGTCCAGCCTCCAGCCCGGCATCCTGCCGCTCGGCGGCGACGCTTCGTCGATGCAGGTTCATTCGCTCGACGTCGAGGGGCCGGTCGAAGCCGACATTGCGGGAGATGCCGCCGCATTCCTGGCGATGTACCGGACGCGTGCGCAATGACCGCGCTCTATTTCGCCGCCGCGATCATCATCCTCGTGGCCTCGTCCGTCGGACTGGTCATCGTCCGGCCCCGTTCGATGGCCGACCGGATGCTCGCCGTGCAGCTGATCGGATCGTCGGTGGTGGCGGTGTCGCTGCTTCTGTCTGTGGCCACGGCAAACGCGGCGCTTCTGGACCTCGCCCTGCTGGCGGCCCTTCTCGCCGCGTTCGCGGCATGCGCCCTGCGCGTCTCGACGGCAGCGCCGTCGCGACCACCGGAGTGAGGCGGACATGCCAGACCTCGCCAGCCTCGTCACGGTCCCGGCGCTCCTCGCAAGCGTCTTCTTCTTCATCGCAGGATCCGTCGGCCTCGTCCGGATGCCCGACACCCTGACGCGAATTCATGCGCTCACGAAGGCCGACAACATCGCCCTCGGCCTCCTCGTCGTCGCCCTCCTGCCGCAGGTGGGCAGCATCGCCGACGCGGCCAAGATCGTCGCCGTCTGGATCGTCGTGCAGATCAGTTCCGGCGCGGCGGCGCAGCTCATGGGCGAGGTCGCGCTGGCGGAACGCGACGCGGCGTCCAGCGGGCCCGATCAGCGCGGGATGGCCGGGGGACGCGACGCATGATGACGGCGTTCGATGCCGGGCTCGGCGTCCTGCTGGTTCTCGCCGCGGTCAGGGTGGTGGCGACGTCGGATGTCCGGGCGGCCGCCAGCGGCTTCCTGGCCTATGGCATGATCCTGGCGCTCGCCTGGGTCAGGCTCGAGAGCGTCGACGTCGCGCTCACCGAAATCGCGGTGGGCAGCGGCCTCACCACCATCGTCATCCTGCGCGCCATAGCGCACGTGCCATCGCCGCCCTCATCCTCGACCGCAGGCGCAAAGGCGGCTGTCGGCCTGCTGTGCGCGTGCGTGACGCTCGGGCTTTCGGCGGTCATCCTCGGCCTGCCCGAGCCGGCCTCGTCGATCGCGGCCGACGTCGCGATGAACATGCCGGCGACGGGACTGGGCAACCCGATTACCGGCGTGCTGATGGTGTTCCGGGCCCTCGACACGGTGCTGGAGACCATCGTCGTCCTGCTCGCGCTGATCGGCGTCTGGGCCCTGGTTCCGCAAGAGCGTCTCGCCGGGCGGCCGGCGACGCCGGGTACGGGCAGATCGCCGGAACCGGTCGTCTTTCTGGCCCGGGCGCTCGTCCCGATCGGCCTCGTGGTGGGGGCCTATCAGGTGTGGGCCGGCGCCGATGTCCCGGGCGGCAAGTTCCAGGGCGCCGCGGTGCTGGCCGCCATGGGCCTGCTCCTGATGATGGCGGGCATCGTCAAGGCGCCTGCGGCGACCGACGTGAAGCTGCGGGCGTTGCTGCTCGTCGGCCCCATCCTGTTCCTTGCCGTGGGGATCGCGGGCTGGCCCCTTGCCGGATCGTTCCTCGGCTATCCGCCGGGCTTCGAGAAGCCGGTCATCATCGTCGTGGAAATCGCCTCCACGATCTCCATCGGCCTGGCGCTCGTGATGCTGGTGCTGGGGCCGCCCGGGAGAGCGTCGTCGTGACGGGATCCATCATCCTCGCACTGGCCGGAGCCGGCCTGGTCGGCCTCGGCCTCTATGGCGTGATCATGCGCGAGAATGCCCTGCACCGCATCCTGGCCTTCAACG
This sequence comes from Hyphomicrobiales bacterium, assembly GCA_027489275.1. Classification (GTDB taxonomy): domain Bacteria; phylum Pseudomonadota; class Alphaproteobacteria; order Rhizobiales; family Beijerinckiaceae; genus Alsobacter. Next base: position 25,427 of record JAIYAB010000190.1, on the reverse strand, counting down.
TGCTGGGCGGCGGCATCTTCATCGTGTTCGGCTTCGCGGCGCGCCGCGGGGCAGGCGCGGGGTTTGCCGCCGATCCCGTTCCGCAGGCGCTCGTCATCACCGGCATCGTCGTCGCGTTCTCGGCAACGGCGCTGGCCACGGCGATCGTGGTCCGGCTTGCCGCCGCGCGGGACGAAGAGCACGCCGACGCTCGCAGCGCAAAGGACGAGGGGTGACGCAGGATCACGCCTCGTTCCTAGCGGACGGCAGCGGCCACCTGCTCCTGGCAGGCCTGCCGCCGGGCCCGTTGCTTGCGCTCGTGATCATTCTGCCGCTGGCGGGACTCGTTCCGCTCCTGCTGGCGGGTCCGCGCGTCGGCGAATGGGCGGCGATGACGCTGGCCGGCCTCGGACTGGCAGTGGCGACCATCATCGCGCTTCAGGTCTGGTGGTCGGGAACGCCGGCGATCTACCATCTGGGAGGATGGCGGCCTCCCCTGGGGATTGCGTTGCGGGCCGACGGCGTCTCGTCGGTCTTGCTGGTCATGTCCGCCGCGGTGTTCTGCGGGATCGGCCTGTTCGCGACCACGGGTCGCGATCGCAAGACTTCCTTTCCGCCCACGTACTGGATGCTGTCGCTTTGCGTGGCCAGCGGACTGAACCTCGCCTTCCTCGCGCAGGATCTCTTCACGCTGTACGTGGCGCTGGAGCTGCTGACCTTCGCCGCCGTACCGCTGGTCTGCCTCGAGGGGAAGGCGGCGCAACTCGAAGCGGCGCTGACGTACCTGCTGTTCGCGCTGCTCGGGTCGCTGCTGTACCTGCTGGGCGCCGTGCTGATCTATGCCGAAACGGGCACGCTCGACATCGGACTGGCCGGGCAAAGACTGGCCGCGGACTCCGCGATGACGGGTATCGCGCTTGCCCTGATGTCCGCCGGCCTCGCGGCGAAGGCTGCGCTCTTCCCACTCTATCTGTGGCTGCCGCCGGCCCATGCCGGCGCGCCGCCGGCCGCGAGCGCGCTATTGTCGTCGCTCGTCATCAAGGCTCCGATCTTTCTGCTCCTGCGCATCTGGCTGGGGCTGGCCCCCGCCGATCTCGCCGAACGGGCGGCCCCGGTCCTGGCCATACTCGGGACAGGCGCGATCCTCTTCTGCGGGCTGCGGGCGCTGGGGCAGACGCGTCTGAAGCTTCTCATCGCCTATTCGACCGCAGCCCAGCTCGGCTACGTGTTCCTGATGCTGCCGCTCGTGAAGTCTTCAGGGCCGCTGACGATACCGGAAGCCCTGGCCTGGACCGGCGGCTTTCTTCACATCGTCTCCCACGCCTTCGCGAAGGCGGCGATGTTCATGGCGGCGGGCGTGATCGCCGAGGCGCTCGGCCATGACCGGATCCGCGCTCTGGGCGGGGCGGCGCAGGCGGCGCCGCTCAGCGTCGCCGCCTTTGCGATCGGCGGGCTGTCGCTGATGGGATTGCCGCCGTCTGGCGGTTTCGTGGCGAAGGTGATGCTGCTGACCGCGGCGATCCAGCAGGGCGTTCCATGGATCGCCGTCGTCGTCCTGGCGGGCGGGCTTCTGGCAGGCGGATACGTCCTGCGGGTGGTGGTGTGCGCCCTTCAGCGGCCGGAGGCATCGGCGACCTTCGTCCAGATATCGCTCCGGCGACAGGCCATGGCCCTCGTTCTCGCGGTTGCAGCGATCGTTCTCGGCTTCATTCCGCTCGAGCCGATGGGTTTCCTGCTCGTGGGACGGCCATGAACGGCAGGGAGCACGACCTTGACGGGACTTGAAGGCCTCATGAGCCGGATCCGGTGGGGCGTTCCCGGCGCGACGGACGCGGCGGCCGCGGATGTGCTGCTCGTGGCAAGCGTCGCCGTGCCCCTCATCGTCGCCGTAGCCCTGGTCTCGAAGGGGCTTCGCCGGCATGCGTCCTGGCTCCTGCTGCTCGCGCCGATGCCCGCGCTGCTCGCCGCCCTCCTCGTTCGCGAGGGGACGGCGCTGGTGGTCCTGTCGCCGCCCTTCCGCCTCTCCCTTGCGCTCGACGAGGCGGGGGGACTGTTGCTGGGGGGAGCGGCCATCCTGTGGCTGGCGGCCGGACGCTTCGCGATCGCCTTTCTCCGCGCCGATCCGTCGTGCAACAGGTTCCTGGTCTGGTGGCTTTTCACCATGGCCGGTTCATTCGCCGTCTTCCTCGTCGCCGACCTCGCGAGCTTCTATCTCGCCTACGCGCTCGTGAGCTTCTCGGCGTTCGGGCTGGTGGCCCACGACGATTCAGCCGCGGCGCGACGGGCCGGGTCGCTGTACCTCTCCCTGACCGTGCTGGGGGAAGCGTTCCTGATCGCGGCATTCGTGATGCTGGCGGCCGGCACCGACCAGGCGAATCCCCTCATCCGCGACGCGGTTGCCGCCTTTCCGACGTCGCCCTGGCGCGGGGCGATCCTGCCGCTTCTGTTGCTCGGCTTCACGCTGAAGATGGGGCTGTTTCCCCTGCATATCTGGATGCCGCTGGCCCACTCCGTGGCGCCGGCGCCCGGTTCGGCTGCGCTGTCGGGCATCGTGGTGAAGGCTGGCGTGATCGGCCTCGTGCGCTTTCTTCCGGAGGGCCTTCCCGTGCCGGGGTGGGGTGCGGCGCTCGTCGCCGCCGGCATGGTGACCGCCTACTATGGCGTTGCGATCGGGCTCACGCAGCGGCATCCGAAGCGCGCCCTCGCCTACTCGACCGTCAGCCAGATGGGGGTCGTCGGCGTCGTTCTCGGCGCGGGGCTCGAAACCGGAGACCGCGCCGCGCTGCTGCTCGCAGCGTTCTATGCGCTGAACCACATGCTCCTGAAGGGCTCGATGTTCCTGGCAGTGGGGCTCGCGAGCGCGGGAGGGCGCAGCGGCCGGCGCGTCGGCGTGGCGGCGATGGCGATGCTCGGCCTCGGTCTCGCCGGCTTGCCGCTCACCGGCGGAGCCTTCGCGAAATACGCGATCAAGGTCGTGCCGACGAGCGACGCCGCCGTGTTCCTGCTGACATTGTCCGCGGCCGGGACGATGGCCCTGATGCTGCACGTGGTGCTGTTGCTGCTGCGCGACGAACCGAAGGCGGGGACAAGCGCGGGTCTCGTGGGTCCGTGCGTGGCGTTGAGCGTCATTGCGATGGCGCTGCCAGCCATCCTTTTCCAGGCCGTGACCGGCAATCTGCCGTCGGTGGTCCTGTCGACCGGCGCTTTCCTTGGCGCCTTGTGGCCCATCGCGCTCGGAGGCGCCCTTGCAGCGCTGCTCGTGCGGCTGCGCGATCGCATCCCCGAGGTTCCGGCCGGGGATCTGTTCGCGCTCGCGTCACGTCTTGCGCCTGCGGCATCGCGCGCGTCCGACCTCGCTGCGACCGTCGACCGCGCGCTCGGGCGGTGGCAGGTGGCCGGCGTCGCCATTCTCGGACTCGTTGCGGTCCTGTCGACCGTCATGATCGTCCGGTAGGCGCACGGGGAAATCGCCTTTCGCGCCGAACGAGAGAGAGCGCCGGGATTGTCTGCGCCGCCGTGACAGGGCCGCAAGGACGGTCTAGTTTCGCGACTGCAGGTCCGGAACTTCAGTTCACATCCATGAACCACCTTTCGCGAGGATCCATGTCGTCCCGCAGCCTCGCTCGGCCGAACGTCCTGTGGATCTTCGCCGACGAACTGCGCGCCGACGCGCTCGGCTGCCATGGCGGGGGCCTGGGGCCGGTCATTACGCCGAACATCGATCGACTGGCGGCGTCCGGCACGTATTTCCGGAACCACTTCTGCAACTCGACCGTCTGCGTCCCCTCGCGAACCTCGATCCTGACGGCGACCCACCCGCAGGAGAACGGCGTCCACTCCAACGAAGGGGCGTGGGCGTCCTTCCCGCTCCCGGTGCGTCTCGACACGTTTCCGGAGGTGTTCGCACGCCATGGCTGGCGCACGGCGACGATCGGCAAGAGCCACGTGCCGAAGGGATACGCGCCGTGGCAGGAGGAGAACCACGAGGGCGCCAGCATGCACGTCTTCGGCCTCGACAGGGACCCGGCAAGCCGGGCCCCCATCGTGCCGGACGGCATTCCGTCTCCGGTCGGCGGCGTGTTCCCGGATCGCGAGTTCTTCCCGCCGGAAGCCGTGACGATCAATGCGCTCGACTGGCTGGACCGGATCGACGACACGCCGTTCCTGCTGCGCGTGTCGTATCTCCAGCCGCATACGCCCGTCCTGCCGCCGGCTCGCTTTCGGCAGTTGTTTCGCCCCGACGACTTCCCCGGCCACGACATTCCGCCGGCGCAGCAAAGCGCCTTCGACGACGCCTTTGCGGAGATGGTCGGGGGGCGCAGGCTGACGCACGCGCAGATGCAGCGCGCGCAAGCGGATTATCACGCCCTCGTCGCCTGGCTCGATGCGCAGGTCGGTCTGCTGCTGGCCAAGCTCGAGGTGGCGGGACTGCGTGAGCAGACGATCGTCGTCTTCGACTCCGATCACGGCGCGTCCCTCGGGGAGAACGGCCTGCTGAGCAAGATCGTCTTTGCGCCCCAGTCGCACCGCGTCCCCCGCATCGTCTCCTGGCCCGGGACGCTGCCGAAAGACGCCGTGCGCGAGGACCTCGCGCAAAGCCTCGATCTCGCCCGCACCCTCTGCCATCTCGCCGGCGTGGCTCCCTCCGATGGCTTTCGTGGCCGGGCGCTGTTCGCAGATCCGCCGCCCGAGGCGATCTACGCCAGTGTCGGCAATGGAACGCCGGGAGCGCGCGCCTCGGTCGCAGCCAACAAGGGCATCTGGCGAACGAGGGCGGGCTGGCCGCGGCGCGGCTGTGTCCGCACGGATCGCTGGCGGCTCGACATGAACCTGCGGATGGACGGCGGGCCGGTCCCGCCGGGCGAGGAAGACGTGTTCCTGACCGACTGGCGGGCCGATCCATCGGAGCGCCGCAACCTCGCGTCGGACCCCGACCACGAAGCGACCCGGACGGCGCTCGCCACGTCCCTCTCCCGCTTCGCAGCCAAATCGATCGAGCCGGATTTCGTGCCGCGGTACTCGCCGGAGGAATCGCCGGAGTTCGCGCCGCCACGCATTGCCGGAACCTGAAGAGGAGAGATCATCGCATGACCCGAACGATCGGCCCAACGGTCCGCGCCGCCGTGATCGGCGCCGGCTGGTACGGCGCACAGAACCATATTCCGACGCTTGCCGCCCGGCCGCAGGTGACGCTGGACGGGGTCTCACGGCTGGGCGCGGAAGAACTGGCGCGGGTCAAGGACCATTTCGGGTTCGCCTTCGCCTCGCAGGACTACCGCGAGGTGCTGGCGCGACGACCCGACGTGGTGGTCGTCTCGTCGCCGCATCACCTTCACTACGAGCATGCCTGCGCAGCGATTGCGGCCGGCGCCCACGTGCTGTGCGAAAAGCCGATGACCCTCGACCCGGCTCAGGCGTGGGATCTCGTCGATCGGGCTCGTGCCCGCGGCGTGCAGTTGCTGCTCGTCAACGGCTACCAGTACCTGCCGCACCTGCCCGCGCTGAGGGCCGCCATCCACGACGGCGAAATCGGTCCCATCGAACACGCGATGGTCAGTTTCATTTCCGCCCCGCGCGACGTGTTCCCCGGCGATCGCGGGCTGAACAGCTGGCAGACCACGTTCTTCCGCCCCGACAAGTCCACCTGGCAGGACCCCTCGAAGGGTGGCGGCTTCGCCTGGGGGCAGATGTCGCACGCCATCCCGCTGCTGCTGTGGCTGACCGGCCTGGTGCCGGAGGAAATCTCCGCCCATGCGTTCCGCAGGGAGGTGGTCGACCTCGCCGTGTCGGGAAGCGTGACCTTCCGCGGCGGCGCGGTCGGCAGCATTTCCGGAGCGGCAGCGATGCCGCAGGGAAACCGCGGACTGATGCGCCTGTTCCTCGCGGGACGGGACGGCATGCTCACCGCCGAGTTCGACCGCGACTGGTGCGAGATCCGCCGCGACGACGGGACGGTGCGCCGCCTCGACGTCGCCGAGGGCGAATGGATCTACCATGGCCGCGGGCCCGTCGACGCGCTGGTCGACCTGGCCCTGGGAGGCGATCCTTCGCTCAACCGCTCGCCGGGCGAGACGGGAGCCACGAGCGTCGGCGTCATCGCCGCCCTGCTGGCGTCGGCCGGGGCCGGCGGCGCGCCGCAGCGGATCGCACGCGCGGAGGCGCCGCGATGACGTACATGATCGACGTCGACGATCCGACCCTCGAGACCACCGGCTTCGTCCTGCGGGTCCGCGAAGGCAAGGAAGACGAGTACCTGCGCCGCCACGACGACATCTGGCCGGAGATGGCAGAGGCCCTGCTCGCGTCGGGCATCCTCCATTACGAGATCTGGCTGCACGCACCGTCCCGGATGCTCTTCGCGCACCAGATCAGGCGACGCGGACAGGCCGCCCGACCGGAGGGCGAGGCGGTGATGGCGCGCTGGCGCGCCCACATGGCCGACGTGCTGGAGATGGACGGCGACCGGCCGTTCCGCGACGTTCTCTCGCGGCAGTTCCGGCTGGTCGCTCAGGCCGGCGCGAACGGGAGCCTGTAGCGGCCGCAATGGTGCAGTGCCTCGATCGCCGCACGCGCCGCATCGAGATCGACGAGACGGGCAATCCGGGGATCCGCCGCCGGACCGCCGGATCGCATCCCGATATCGATGCAGGCGCGGGCGAGCGCGCTCAGGGCCGCCGCCAACCCCTCGACCGATGCGCGCAGCGTGGGGACGGTGATGCTGAGCGCGAGTTGCGCAGCTCCCGGACCCGTGCGCAGCGGCGCGGCCAGGCAGAAGACGCCGTGCGTATACTCCGCATTGTCGATGCCGAAACCGCGGTCGCGCGTGGCGGCGAGTTCCCGGAGCAGCGCCCTGAAGCTCGTCACCGTGTTTTCGGTCATGCGCGGAAGCCCGGTCGTCGCAAAGCGCGCCTTGACCTCGGGGTCCGGCAACTCGGCCAGCAGCACCTTGCCGAGCCCCGTTGCGTGGGCCAGCAACCGGCCGCCGACGTCAGACTGCAGACGAAGCGGGTGCGTGCTGTCGACCTTGGCGATGTAGACGTTCTCGTTCCCGTCGAGACGCGCGAGCTGGATCGTCTCGTTGATGGCGGCGACGACGTCGCGCATCACCGCCTCGGCGTGACGCAGGAGTTCGTGCTGGCGCGCGTAGGCCTGCCCGGCTTCCCAGACCCGCATTCCCAGCCGCCAGCGGCGGGTCTGGGCGTCGAGCTCCAGATAACCGCGGGCTTCCGCCGATTCGAGCAGCGCGAACAGGCTGCTCTTCGGGATTCCGAGCGCCCTTTGAATGTCGGGAAAGGTCATTCCTTCGCGGGCTTCGCCGATCGTTTCCATCAGGTCGAAAACACGGTCCGCGGATTTGACCGGACGCTCCCGGGACGGTTGCGAAACTTGACCGCTCACTGGCGTTCCCATATCATTTCTGAACTTTAGTTCACAAATGTGAACCATAATACCAACGGCCGGCGGGCATGGCAATGGTGCCGTGGATACGCCCGGTCGAATCTCACCGGAGGAGACCGATGCTCGAGATGAGGGGTCTACGCATGCGCTTCGGCGCATCCGTTGCCGCGGTATTGGCAACGATGGCAGGAGCGGCGGCGCAAAGCCTGCCCGACGTGCCGCGCAATCGAACGCTGATCTCCCAGGGTTGGGATTTCTACAACCAGGTTCCTGCGACCGCGAACTTCAACCCGTACGCCGGCGTATTGCTGCACCAGCGCAACAGCCTCCACTATACGGTCTACGAGCAGCTGTTCTACACCAACCACGTCGCCAACGAGATCGTCCCCTGGCTGGCCACCGGATGGACCCAGAGCCCCGACAACCGCGAAGTGACGATCAAGCTCCGCGAGGGCGCGACCTGGAGCGACGGCAAGCCGTTCACCTCCGCCGACGTCGTCTTCACCTTCAACATGCTCATCGCGTCCGCCCCGGACCTCGTCCAGTCATCGGCGATCAAGGAGTGGGTCGCTTCGGCCCAGGCGACCGATCCGCTGACCGTCGTCGTGCGCCTGAACAAGCCCGGTCCGCGCTGGCCGCAGGACTACCTGGCGACCGGACAAGCCGGCCGCTTCGTCGTCGTGCCCAAGCACATCTGGGAAGGGCAGGATCCCAAGACCTTCACCAATTTCGATCTGGCCAAGGGCTGGCCGGTCGGCACGGGTCCGTTCAAGCTCGTGAAGAGCGACGCGAACTCGCTGTTCTATGATCGCCGCGATACCTGGTGGGCGGTCGACCGGGGCGTCGCGAAGGCGCTGCCCCAGGTGCAGCGCGTCATCTACATCCCTGCGACCGAGCAGGCGATGCCGCAACTGTACGCCAGCGGCCAGGTCGACATGGGCCGCTCGATCCAGCCGGGCACGTTCGAGGCGATCCGCAACCAGAACCGCGGACTGCGCGCCTGGAACGAGACAGGTCCGGTGTGGGGCGGAGCCGACGGCTGCACCTTCGCGATCCGCTTCAACCTCCAGCAGAAGCCATTCGACGACGTGTCGGTCCGCCGGGCGTTCAACTTCGCGATCGACCGCCGCCAGCTCATCGATCTCGCGCTCGAGGGCTCGGTGCTGCCGGCGTCCGTCCCGATGTCGTCGTTCGAGGGACTGACGGCCTACATGCCCAAGCTCAAGGACCTGATCGACGCGGAGCGCATCGATCGCCTCGACCTGGCGGAGAGCGGACGGCTGATGACGTCGCGCGGCTACAAGAAGGGAGCCAACGGCTTCTGGGCAAAGCCCGACGGCTCCCCGTGGCAGATCGGGCTGTCCACGGTGCAGGGCGACCCGCAAGGTCCGGTCCTGACCCAGCAGCTTCGGGCTGCCGGCTTCGACGTGGTCAACAATGCCCAGCAGCGCACCGCGCTGTCCGAGGCCACGACGACAGGCAATTTCGAGATGTCGCACGGCACGCACTGCGGCAGTCTCTACGATCCCTGGCAGACGCTGGAGCACTTCCACACGAAGTACTCCGCAAAGCCGGGCGAAAAGGTCCGCGACGTGCGCGCGCCCACGCGGTACGAGAATCCGGCCTACGACGCCATCGTCGACAAGATGGAAGCCATGAAGCCGTCGCCGAACGATCCCGCCTATGTCGATCTGGTTCGCGAAGCGATGCGGATCTACATCCGGGACATTCCGGAGATCACGCTGGCCGAGGAGTTCCACACGCTGGCCTTCAACTACACCTACTGGACCGGCTGGCCGAACGCGAAAGCCCCCTACGCGGCGCCGTTCCCGCCATGGGAAGGCTTCGCGATGGTCATCCATCGGCTCCAGCCCACGCGTTAGCGACAGGAGGGGGCGTCGGCGACGGCGCCCCCTCTTTGCTGCTGCCCCTCCATCGCAAAGTCCGGTCACGCCATGTCCAAGACGCCGACGATCACCGAGATCCGCGCCTTCGCCATCAAGAACGAGATGGTCGGAGCCGCCTACACCGAGGGGCTCGACCGGACGCCGACGAAGGCGCGCCGCCCGCCGTGGACCAAGGACCAGGAAGTCGCCGGACCGATGTCGCGCTATCCGCGCTTCAAGAAGCTGCGGACACTGTGGCGCCCGGACTTCCCGTCGGTCGGCTGTATCGTCCGCTCTTCGGACGGCCAGTGGGGATTCGGGGTCTCGCGCTACGGCCAGCCCGTCATCGACCTGATCAACGATCACCTCGCGCCGCTTCTCGTCGGGGAGAATGCGTTCGCCATCGACCGCCTGTGGGACACGATGGTGCGCGCCGCCTCGCCCTACAGCGCCGCCGGCCTGTCCTCCTATGCCATCAGCGCCGTCGACCTCGCGCTCTGGGACCTGAAGGGCAAGATCCTCGGCGTCCCCGTCTACGAACTGGCGGGCGGCCCCGCCCGCGACCGCCAGTTCTGCTACGCCACCGGCAACGACACCGACTGGAACATGGAGCTCGGCTTCAAGGCGACGAAGCTGGCCTGCCCCTATGGCGTCGCCGACGGCCTCGACGCGATCAACAGGAACGAGGATCTCGTCGCCCGGACGCGGGAGGCCATAGGGCGCGACGTCGAGCTGATGCTCGACTGCTGGATGGCCTTCGATGTCGAATTCGCGGTGCGCATGGCGGAGCGGCTGCGGCCCTACGGTCTCAAGTGGATCGAGGACTGCCTGACGCCGGAGGATCTCCTGTCGCACGAGGCGCTGCGCGAGCGCCTGCCCTGGCAGACGCTGGCGACCGGCGAGCACTGGTACGTGCCGCAGACCTTCGCCTACGCAGCCGCCAAGCGCGTGGCCGACATCTTCCAGCCGGACATCGCGTGGGCCTGTGGTTTCACGGGATGCATGCGCATCGCCCACCTTGCCGAGGCGGCGGGCATCCCCGTCATCCTGCACGCCGGCATGAACACGCCTTACGGCCAGCACTTCTCCTTCGCGATGCCGAATGTCACCTGGGGGGAATACTTCGTCGGCGGCGGTCCCGGCGTACCGTTGATCGAGACGATCGTGTTCCCGGGCATGCGCGTGCCGGAAAACGGATGGCTCGTCCCCAACGACGCGCCCGGCTTCGGACTGGAGCTGACGGACGCGGTCCTGGACCGGCTCCGGGTCTGACCGAGCAACAGCGGATCCGGGGCGACGATGTATCTCGACTACGCGATCCGCCGCTTCGGGATCATGCTGCTGGTGTTCGCGCTGGCCGTGTCGATCAATTTCGCGCTGCCGCGCCTGACGCCCGGCGATCCTGTCGAGCAGCAGCTGAACCAGCTCGTCTCGACCTCCAGCGGATCGGTCGGCGACGTCAAGGCCATCGTCGACAGCTACCGCGCGAGGTTCGGACTCGACCAGCCCGTATGGCGGCAATACTTCGACTACTGGGGCATGGTGCTGCGGTTCGATCTCGGGTTCTCGCTCGCCAATTATCCCGAGCGGGTGAGCGAGAGCATCGCGGGCGCCATGCCCTGGACGCTGGGGCTGCTCGGCATGGCGACGCTGATCAGCTTCGCCATCGGCACGCTGATGGGCGGCCTGCTGGCCTGGCCGCGCGCGCCGCGGTGGCTCGGCTGGTTCGCCGCGCCTTTTCTCGTCCTCTCGGCGATCCCGTATTTCCTGATCGGCGTCATCCTGCTGTTCGTCGGCGCGATCGTGTACCGCGTCTTTCCAGCCGGCGGCGGCTTCCCCTTCGACATGACGCCGGGTTTCAACTGGGCGACCGTCGGCGGCATTCTCTGGCACGCGACCCTGCCGGCCCTGTCGATCGTCCTGGCACAGATCGGCTCGTGGGCGATCGGCATGCGGGGCATGCTCGTATCGGTGCTGGGCGAGGACTACATCATGCTCGCCGAGGCGAAGGGCCTCACGCAGCGCCGCATCTTTCTCTGGTACGCGGTGCGCAACGCGCTGCTGCCGCAGATCACGAAGCTCGCGCTCACGCTCGGCCACCTCGTCTCGGGCGCGATCCTGGTCGAGGTCATCTTCTCCTATCCGGGGATGGGCTACCGGCTCTACCAGGCGATCCAGAGCAAGGATTTCTTCGTGATCCAGGGGATCGTGCTGGTCCTGTCGATCTCGATCGCGGTGACGATGTTCGTTCTCGATCTGCTTTACCCGCTGATCGATCCGCGCATCACCAACAAGCGAAACTGAAGATGGGTCCGTCGCTCGCCAGCCTGTTTCGCGGCAACCTGCCTCTCATCGCGGGCCTGTCCATCTTCGCCGTCCTGGCGGTGGCATCGATCTTCGGACCGATGATCGTGGACCAGTCGCTGGCCCAGGTGGGCGCGGTGGCGCCTCGCCGGCCGCCCTCCGCCCTTCACTGGTTCGGCACCGATGCCCAGGGCCGCGACGTGCTGACCGTGATGGCGCTGGCCATGCCCCAGACCCTGAAGATCGGCCTGATCGCAGGCCTCATCAGCCTGACGGTCGGCGTCACGCTGGGACTGGTGGCGGGCTTCATGGGCGGGCTGATCGACGCGACGATCCGCACGGCGTCGGACGTGATGATGACGATCCCCAGCGTGGCCGTTCTCGTGCTGGTCGCCGCCAATGTCCGCTCCATGTCGGTCGAACTGATGGCCGTCATCGTCGCGGGGCTGTCCTGGATGGTCGCCGCGCGGGCCATCCGCGCGCAGACCCTGTCCGTCCGCGAGCGTGGCTACGTGCAGGTCGCGCGGCTGAGCGGACTGGGCGGCCTGCGCCTCGTCTTCGTGGAGGTTCTGCCCAATCTCCTGCCCTACATCGCCGCCAGCTTCGTGATCGCGGTCGGCCAGGCGATGCTGGCGACGATCGGGCTCGAGGCTCTCGGCCTCGGCCCCCAGACCGAGCTCACGCTCGGCATGACGATCTTCTGGGCGCAGTTCTATGGGGCCATCATCCGGGGCATGTGGTGGTGGTGGGGCCCGCCCATCCTCGCCCTCGCCCTGATCTTCATCGCCCTCCTGCTCACCTCGGCCGGCATGGACCGTGTCGCCAACAAGCGGCTGGGCGGACTGTGAGCGGGCCCGTCCTCGAGGTCGCGGATCTCTCCGTCCGGTACCGGACGCCGGTCGGCCCGGCCTACGCGGTGGACGGCATCGGATTCAACCTGATGCCGCGCGAGCGGATGGGCCTCGTCGGCGAAAGCGGGTCGGGGAAGTCCACGACCGTGCTGGCGCTGATGCGCATGATCCGCCCCCCGGGCGAGATTTCGGCCGGCCATGTGCGCCTCGAAGGCCGCGACGTTCTGGCCCTGTCCGAGGAGGACCTTCGCCGCACCCGGTTCGCGCGCATGTCGCTCGTGCCGCAGGGCGCGATGAGTTCGCTCAATCCTGTCCTGCCTATCGGCGCCCAGTTTGCCGATCTCTTCGCAGCCCACGATATCGACCCGGATGACGGGCACGTCGCCGGCCTGCTCTCGCGCGTCGGCCTTCCGCCCGCCGTGGCCGCGCGATTCCCGCACGAGTTGTCTGGCGGAATGAAGCAGCGCGTCTGCATCGCCCTCGCCATCGCGCTGACGCCGGCGGTGATCCTGGCCGACGAGCCGACCTCGGCCCTCGACGTCGTGGTCCAGAAGCAGGTGCTCGCCACGCTCGGTCGCGTCCAGCAGGACATCGGAGCAGCCATCATCCTGATCGGCCACGACATGGCGCTGATGGCGCACTTCGTCGACCGGATCGGCGTCATGTATGCGGGCCGGCTCGTCGAAACCGGGCCGGTCAAGACCGTGTTCCGATCACCCACGCATCCCTACACGAAGCTGCTGATCGGCGCGCTGCCCTCGCTGACGGCGCGCCGGGCCTTCCAGGGCATACCGGGCGTGCCGCCGTCGCTGACCGAACGGCCGCCCGGCTGTCCTTTCCAGACGCGTTGCCCGATCGCGGAGGCGCGCTGCCGGATCGAGGCGCCCGCGCCGCGACCCGTGGGGTCGGATCACCTTGTCGCCTGCCATCTCGTGGGGCCGGCATGAGCGCGTCGAAAACCGGGCGGCTCGAAGCCAGGGACGCGAGCGTCGTCTTCCGCTCCGGCTTCGGCGGCCGCATCGCCAAGACGGCGCTGCGGGACGCAACGCTGGGCATCGGAGGCGAGAAGCCGAGCATCGTCGCCGTGGTCGGCGAGAGCGGCAGCGGCAAGACGACGTTGACCCACCTGCTGCTGGGCTTCCGGTCGCCGACCTCGGGCACCGTGACCTATCGCGGCGTCGATATCGCGAAGATGACCGGCGGAGAGCGCCGGGTCTTCCGCCGCGAGGTGCAGGCGGTCTTCCAGGATCCGTTCGAGGTCTTCAACCCCTTCTATCGCGTCGACCATGCGCTGTTCACGCCTCTGTCGGTCTTCGGCATCGCGCGCGACAGGAACGACGCGCGGGCGAAGATCGAGACGGCGCTCGAGACGGTCGGGCTGCGGCCCGGCGAAACGCTGGGCAAGTATCCCCACCAGTTGTCGGGCGGGCAGCGCCAGCGGATCATGATCGCGCGGGCCTTGCTGCTCGACCCGCACATCATCCTTGCCGACGAGCCGGTCTCGATGGTCGACGCCTCGCTGCGCTCGACGATCCTCCAGACGCTGCTGCGCCTGAAGGAGGAGGCAGGCATCTCGCTCGTCTACGTCACCCACGACCTGACCACCGCCTACCAGGTCGCCGACACGATCGTCGTGCTGTTCGCGGGCGTGATCGTGGAGAGCGGCGGCGCGGAGGAGGTCATCAATGCGCCGCGCCATCCCTACACGCGCGCCCTGATCGACGCGATCCCGTCGCCGGACCCGGACGTGCCGTGGAATCTCGACGCGATCGAACCCGGGGAGGGTGGAAACGGCATACCCGGCACGGGCTGCCCGTTCGCTCCGCGCTGCCCGTTCGCCACCATGGACTGCGCACGGGCCGAGCCGGCCCTGGCCGAAATCGCGCCGGGCCGCCATGTGCGATGCATCCGACCGCTGGGGGGCGCATGATCATCGATGCCCATTGCCACGTCTGGAAGCGCTGGCCCTATCAGCCGCCGGTGCCGGACACGGAGAGCCGCGCGCGCGCCGAGCAGTTGTTGTTCGAGATGGACCAGAACGGTGTCGAGAAGGCCGTGTTGATCTCGGCGGCGATTGGAGACAACCCGGATTCGAACGACTATGTGGCGCAGGTCGCCGCGGCCCATCCCGGTCGTTTCGTGCCGTTTGCCGACATCGACTCCCGCTGGACGCCGTACTACCGGCGTGACGGGGCGGCGACGCGGCTTGCCGAGGCCGCCGTGCGCTACGGGCTGGTCGGCTTCACGTACTATCTGGCCGAAGACGACGACGGCGCATGGCTCGGGTCGGGAGAAGGACGTCGCTTCCTGGCCGAAGCGGAATCCCGCCGGTTGATCGCGAGCCTGTCCGTGATGCCGTCGCAGATGCCGATCGTCACGGCGGCGGCCGAGGCCTATCCGAAACTCGACATCCTGTGCCACCACATGGCGTTCCTGGGCCCCCGCAGCGCCGGGACCCGCGATGCGATGCGGCTGGTGACCGAGGCGGCCCGGCACCCCAACATCGGCGTCAAGATCTCCGGATTCGGAAACGTGGCGTCGCCGGACATGGACTACCCCTATCCTCAGCTGGCTCCCATCGTGCGTACGCTTCACGAGCACTACGGGCCGTGGCGTATGCATTGGGGCTCTGATTGGCCGGTGTCGCGCAAGTGCATGATCTACAAGCAAACTCTCGACATGGTGCGGCGCCATTGCGGGCTGCCGGACGCCTCGGTCGAGACGATACTGGGCCCGGCCATGGCAGGCCTGCTCCAGGCACGGTGAATCCGATCAAGGTCGACGGGATACTGGAACATGAAAGCCGGGACGGCGTGATCTCCGGCGAAGTCCGGTGGATCAGGCGACCGTTGTGAACGACGTCAGCTTTCGATCCCGGGACGCGACAGCGACCATCCGGCCGAACCCGATCCGAAAACGGGCTCCGGGCCCGGCTGTCCATCTAGCGCAAACGTCACGGGAGTGTCATGCAGGCCATGTCTATCGGCGAAGACCGTCGCATCCGGCGACGCCTCGTTCATGGAGATCGACGATGAGGTTGATTGCTCTCTCGGCCGTGCTGGCCCTGCTCGGCTCCGCTGCGGCGGCGCAGGAAGGGAAGCTGGTTCTCTACACGAGCCAGCCCCAGACCGACGCCCAGCAGACCGTCGACGCGTTCAAGGCGAAGTTTCCCAAGGTTGACGTATCGTTCGTCCGCGACGGAACGCCGCGCCTGATGGCGAAGATGCGGGCGGAAATCGAGGCCGGGCAGCCGCAGGCGGACCTGCTGCTCATCGCCGACAGCGTGACGATGGAGGGCCTCAAGAAGGAGGGCCGGCTCCTGGCCCACAAGCCGGCGAACATCGCGGCCTATCCTGCGGGCATCCATGATGCCGAAGGGCACTGGTTCGGGACGAAGCTGATCACGACGGGGATCGTCTACAACACGAAGGCGCCGTTCAAACCCGACAGCTGGCTCGACCTGAAGCGCCCGGAAGCACGGGGCCAGGTCGCACTGCCGTCTCCGATGACGTCCGGAGCGGCGATGATCCACACCGTAACGCTCACGGCGAACCTGCCGGAAGGCTGGAGCTACTACGACGCGCTGGCCGGCAACCGCGCGCTGGCAGCGGGCGGAAACGGCGACATCCTCAAGCAGGTGGCCGGCGGCGAGAAGATGTTCGGGATGATCGTCGACTTCATGCCGATCCGCGAGAAGGCGAAGGGCGCTCCAGTGGAATTCGTGTTCCCGAAGGAAGGCGTCTCGGCGGTCAGCGAGCCGATCGCGGTCCTGAAGACATCGGCCAATCCGACTGCGGCGAAAGCGTTCGTCGATTTCATCCTTTCGGACGAAGGACAGGATCTCGCCCGTCGCCAGGGTTACGTTCCCGCCCTTCCGACGACCCCGCTGCCGGCCGGATATCCGGACCGGTCCAGCATCAAGCTGATGTCGTTCGACCCGGCGAAGGCGCTGGCGGAGGATACCGCCAACAAGAAGCGCTTCGGCGAGATCTTCGGCCAGTGACGCTGCCCCGGCCCGGCTGATGCGGGCAATCGCCTCCCCGTGGCAGCGAGCCCCTCTGGGCTCGCTGCTCACCGTCCTTCTTCCGGTCTTCCTTCTCGTGATCCTGCCGATCGGCCAGCTGGTCACGGCCGGGCTCGGCCGCGGCGGGACGTGGTCCCCTTCTGCCTTCGCCGACGTGGTCACCACGCGGTCGGCGATCCTGGCGACCGTCCGCTCCCTCGAATCCGGTTTCGCGTCTGCGCTGGCCGCGACGACGATCGGCGCGGCCTGCGCGGTGGCGATCACCCTCTGGCGCATGCCGGGTCGCCGCACGTTCGCATTCCTGTTCGTCCTCTCGATGATGATGGCGCCGCAGGTGATCGCGGTCGCCTTCATCGGGATGCTCGGCCCCTCGTCGCCCCTTCTGCTCACCCTGGGTCTGGCGCCCGAGCCGGGCTCGCCGAATCCGATGCGCAGCGGCGGGGGGATCATCGCCCTGCTCGCCCTGCACCATGCGCCGCTCGCCTTCGTCGTCGTACGGGCCGGCCTTCTCCGCGTGCCCCGCGACATGGTGGAGGCCGCGCAGATCGACGGGGCGTCGCGATGGCAGACGGTCACCCGGGTGATCCTGCCTCTTGTGCGAAGCCATCTCGTGGCGGCGGGACTGCTCTGTTTCGCGGCGGCGCTGGGCAATTTCGGCATACCGGCGGTGCTCGGCCTGTCGAGCGGCTACCTGACGCTGCCGACGCTGATCTACAGGCGGCTGTCCAGCTTCGGACCCAGCGTCATCGGCGACGTCGCGAGCCTGAGCCTGATCCTCCTCGTCCTGGCGACGGCGAGCGTCATGCTGGCCCGCCATGCCGTGCGACGCAGCGCGGGTTTGACCGGCGACGGTCGAACGCTCGATGCGCTGTGGGCAGGCGGCGCAAGGGTCGCACCCTTTGCCCTCCTGATGTGGGCGCTCGTCGGCGTCGGGCTCGTTCTCCCCCTTGCCTCGCTCCTGACAAGCAGCCTCGTCCCGTCCTACGGGATGGCCCTGACGCTCTCCAACGCGACGGCGGACCACTTCGTCGAGGTCCTCGTCAGGCAGGACTCCACCGTTCGCGCGTTCCGCAATTCGCTCCTGTTCTCCGCAACGGCTGCCATCATCTGCACCGTCCTCGCCGTGGGTATTGCCTATGCCCTGTCCCGCGACGTTCGCCGGCTGCGCGGAACGGTCGAGACGCTGTGCGAACTGCCTTACGCGTTGCCCGGCGTCGTGCTCGCCCTCGCCGCGATCCTCCTCCTGCTGAAGCCGCTGCCGCTCGTCGGCGTCAGCCTCTACGGGACGGCTGCGATCATCTTGCTCGCCTACGTCTCCCGCTTTCTTCCGCTCGCCCTCAAGCCGGTGACGGCGTCGCTCGACCAGTTCGATCGCAGCATCGAGGAGGCGGCCGCGCTGTGCGGCGCGGGTCGACTGCAAAGCCTGCGCCATGTCGTGCTGCCGGCGGTCGCGCCCGGCGCGGCGGCCGGCGCGCTGATGGTGTTCCTGATCGCGTTCAACGAACTCACGGTCTCGGCCCTCCTGTGGTCGCGCGGCACGGAGACGGTGGGCGTCGTTCTCTTCTCGCTGGAGGAAGCCGGCCTGGCCTCGACGGCCGCAGCGGTCGGCATCGTGTCGTCCGTGGTCGTGGGCGCCGTGATGGGGGTTCTTCACCTGCTCGGCCGACGGCTGCCTGGCGGCAGCCTGCCATGGTCGTGATCCGCACCGGAGGCAGGACCCGTGCGGCGCGCCGATGCCATGAGGAAGACGCCTTCGGCGGGTCAGGCCGCCCCGCTGCAGGCGTGAACGGCAGTCGCCCCTCCCAGGAGCATCATCGGGCCGGCAGGTGCCCGAGGGCGTGGAGGATGGGTGTCGGGTGGATGCTCGACTCGCCGCGGAACGGCTCGTCCATCACCACGATGAAAGCAATGACGAGCCCGATCGCCGCCATGTGGAGCGTGATCAGGGAGATGCTCGCCTTATCGATCGGATGGCGTCCGTTGAGCACCATCGCTCCGAGGAGGAACACGCCGATCAACCACCAGAAGATGGCAGGCACCGTCCGTGTCGCGCTCTCCAGCCTTGTCTGGCGAAGGTCGTCGAGCTTGTCGAGAAGCGCGACCAAAGTGCCGCCCGTGCCCGGGTTCGCAGCGACGATGGCGCGGACCCCGACGATAAGGGACGTCATCGTCGTCGTCACGTCGCTGGACAGCGCGGGCCCAGCCTTGCCGAGGGACGGCCACTCCAGTGTCACGATCTCCGACACGTAGTCGCGCAGCCGCTTGCGTTCCGCGGTGGCGGCCGCCCCGCCGATCAGTTCAAGCTCCCGATCGAGGCGCGACAGGGTCGACGCCTCACGCAGGACGGTGTCGTCGGCCTTGCCCATGTTCGCCCTCACATCGGTGAGGACGAGGGCGAGGACGAAAACGGCAAAGGCGAGAAGGCTGCTGTGGACGATGTCGGCGAGCTTCGCGTGCTCGTTGATACGGTCCTGGGCCGGCATGAAGATGGTGCGACGGGCGACGGAAGCGACGACTATCGACGTCACAGCCGTCGTGGCGGCTCCTGCGAGAAGGATCAGGCCGTCAGGCCAGTGCCCGACGACGCTCATGAACCAGTCCACCCGCATTGCATTCCCCCGCGCTCAGCCCTCTCCAACGGCCGGCTCCCTTTCGGGACGCATCAGTGTTGGCAACCATAGGTTGATCGATCACGGGCGCGCGGTCGACCCCCGCGCGAAGGCCCATGGAGCGGCCCCGGGCCGGCATGATCGGCCGTGGGGCGTGGCGCAGAACCCGGCCATTCGGGGCGCGATCGCAACGCAATCCGAGGACAATGCTCCACGGCGAAGCCATCCCATTAACGGGTTTGTCAATCCTGTCGGGACATTGATGCCGCAGAGAGGATGGTTGTCATGGTCTTCTTTCGCCTCATCCGGGTCGTCGTGGCAGGTCTCGCCCTCGTGGGCGCCGAGGCCTCCGCCAAGACGTTGCGCTATGCGAACAAGGGCGACCTCAAGTCGCTCGACCCCTATACCCTGACCGAAGTCACGGCGATCGCGCATCTGGGCAACGTCTACGAGGGCCTGACCCGGCGCGACAAGAACCTGGCGATCATCCCGGGGCTCGCCGAGCGGTGGGAGATCGTGGAGCCGACGCGCTGGCGGTTCCACCTGCGCAAGGGCGTGACCTTCGCAAACGGCGAGGCCTTCACCGCCGACGACGTGCTCTTCTCAGCGGCGCGGGTGCGCGCCGACGGATCCAATTTCGGCACCCGCATCCCCAACGACGCGATGTTCACGAAGGTGGACGACCACACCGTGGACGTCGTCCTGAAGGCGCCCAATCCCATCCTGATCGCCCAGTGGGACACGTGGTACATCATGTCCCGGAGGTGGGCCGAGGCGAACGGGGCCATCGCCCCCACGCCGGCGTCGGCTGCGACGCCCGGCTTCGCCGCCCTGAACGCAAACGGCACGGGCCCGTTCAGGATCGAGAGCCACCAACCCGGCGTCAAGACGGTGTTCAAGCCGCGTCCCGAGTGGTGGGGCAAACCGGAGCACAACCTGACAGAGGTCGTCTTTACGCCGATCGGGTCCGATGCGACCCGCGTCGCGGCCCTGCTGTCGGGCGAAGTCGACATCATCGAGCC
Source organism: Hyphomicrobiales bacterium (assembly GCA_027489275.1). Classification (GTDB taxonomy): domain Bacteria; phylum Pseudomonadota; class Alphaproteobacteria; order Rhizobiales; family Beijerinckiaceae; genus Alsobacter. Next base: position 5,354 of record JAIYAB010000190.1, on the reverse strand, counting down.
TGTCCCCGTCCAGGACATTCCGCGCGTCAACGCATCACAGCAGGCGAAGGTGCTGACCGGCCCGGAACTGCGGACCATCTTCCTCGGCTTCGACCAGTCGCGGGACGAACTGCTCGAATCCGACGTGAAGGGAAAGAACCCCTTCAAGGACGTGCGGGTTCGCAAGGCCTTCTACAGGGCGATCGATGTCGAGGCGATCAGGAGCCGCATCATGCGCGGCTTGTCGACGCCGTCGGCGCTGATGATCGCGCCCGAGTTGTTCCCGTTGTCGAAGGACTTCACGCGACCCAAGCCCGATCTCGAAGAGGCGAAGGCGCTGCTCGCCGAAGCCGGCTATCCGAACGGCTTCAGGGTCGGCATGGACTGTCCCAACGATCGCTACGTCAATGACGAGCAGATCTGCCAGGCGGTCGTGGGGATGCTGGCCCGCATCGGGGTCCGGGTCGTCCTGAACGCGCAGCCGAAGGCGCAATACTTCGCGAAGGTCCTCAAGTCGGGCGGCTACCGCACGTCCTTCTTCATGCTCGGCTGGACGCCCGCCGCCCTCGACAGTCACAACGTTCTCTACGACATCATGGGCTGCAGGGACGACGCCGCATCGTCGCGCGGCGAGTCGAATCTCGGCAACTATTGCAACAAGACGCTCGACGCCCTCACCGACAAGATCCTCTTCGAGGTGGACACCGCGAAGCGCGATCGGCTGATCAAGGACGCCTACCGGATCGCCATCGACGATTACGGTTTCATCCCCCTGCATCAGCAGGCGCTGGCATGGGGAGTGGCAAAAACTCTGAAGGTCGCCCTGCGGGCAGACAACTCCGTGATGCTGTACTGGATCCGGAAGGATTGAGTTCTGCCGGCGAAACGCAGGCGCCGCGCCCGGCGGCATCCGCGGAACCCGGTCAGATATCCGTCCCGTCCATGAGAACGCTTGGCCTTGCGATGGCCCCGAGCCTGGCCAATCGATCCTGACCCTGTTCCCGGCGATCGAGACGCCGGACTCCGGCAACTGGGCAAAGGCACGCGACAGGTAAAGACAGCAGTGGAACACGGACCCCGTATTCGGGGTGATCGGCGTCCAAACGGCCCCCCCCGATGATGGGTCCACAGTGCCTCCGGGTTGATCGAATGCGAGTTCAGGATGCTGGTTGTGGAGACGATGGCCAAGATCCGTCGTGCGTATCTCAACGAAGGCAAGTCGTGCCCGGACAGTGCTTCCCGGGCACGCGAACGCTGATGGCCGGCGTCGACCTCGGTGATTGCCCCCGCGGCAGGCGGCCGAACCTTCGGCTCAGGTCATGTCGCGCAAGGCAGTGGCGCAAGCCTGCGCTACGCCGGACACGTTCGTCGTGCTTCCCGGCATGGCCGACCATCCGCCCTTCTCGATGTAGCCGCTCTGATCCCAGCTGCTGGCCTTCTTGAGCTCAACCAGCCTGGCGGGAGAATCGGACGCCTGCTTGAACTGCGCGACGCAGATCGGAACCAGCGCCTTGACCACGGCAGCACTGGCCGTCGACTGTGCGAGCTCGTGTGAACTCGAACCGAGCATCCACCCGCCCCAGTTGAAGCCAACGATCATCGTCAAGGCGACGCCGAGAGCGAGGCCCTGCAGCAGCCGCTTCAATGAATCGCCCTTAAGTATCGAAGTAATTTCCATTTCTATCTCCTGTTCTCGAAATCCAGATCACAGGCTAAATTATCACAGACTGAGAAATATTGTGACTTTATTTGCCCCCCATTTGTCACACTTTGACAGGGATGCCGGGGCCAAGCGATGGCATCCACGCAAGTGCAGCGTCAGGCCTTGGCGTGGAGCGTCACCAGCACCGTGGATTCGGAGCCCTCCGCGAACCGCGCAGTCACCCGAAGCCAGTTTCCGAAATGCTTCACGCGCAAGACAGCGATGCCATCACGGGTGGTGGGCATGACCGCAACCGTGCCCTCGGGGAGCCAGCGCATGCCGTCGGGGGAGATCTCGGCGTGGATCTGGGGCTGGGGACCCTTGGGGTCTTTCAGGGCGCGGACGAAGATGACCGCCTCCCGCGCCCAACCGGCTTCGTAGGGCTCGCTGGCGGCTTCGCCCGTCCAGCGCTCGTTGCGGGCGACGATGGCTGTGATGTTCTCGGGCAGCATCAGAAGTCCCCCGAGATGCACACCGAGTCGATGTACAGGAAAGCCCGCTTGTCCGAGTCCGTCTCGACGAAGAACAGGAAGTTCAGCATGCACCACAGGTTCTTCATCGCCTTGATGCGGATCGAGTCGTAGCCCGACATGTCGAACACGCGGTCGTTGCAGCGAAAGCCCGTGGCCTTCATCGTCTCGAGGTCGAAGTCGAGGCAGAGATAGGTCCAGTTCACCTTGGTCGGGATTTCGTTGTAGCAGAGCCGCTGGGCGCCGTCGGGCAGGTCGCGCCAGCCTTCGGACGACAGGTGATAATGGCTCACGGTCTTGGCCGCTTCCGGCGACCGGGCACCGCCGAACGTCTTGAAGGGCGTGGTCTCGGTCTTGAATTGCCACTTCTGGACGTGATTGCCGTTCTCGGCGTTGAGAAAACGCAGATGCGGCATCACCCTCTCGTTGGCGGCGTCGCGGTCGCCGCCCTGGAGGTCGAAGGCGATGCCGAAGGCGCGGACGTCGGTTTCGCTGAGGTTCAACTCGTTGGCCTCGGGCTTGAAGGTGACATAGGCCTCGAAGCGGATCGGCCCGCGCTTGCGGAAGGTGTGGCGCTTGATGGTGACGTTCTGCGCGCCGGCTTTCGGCCGCGAGGCGAGCTTGAGGGCATAGGAAGAGTCCATGCCGCCGTGCGAGCCCGCCTCCCAGTGGGCGAGCGTGGAGAGCATCGCGCTGGTGTGCTGGGCGTAGCCCGGCAGCATGCCATCGAGATCGTCCTCGTAGTTGCCGACGAGCTGGGACCAGCCGCAGAACCCCCGCGAGAAATCGTCATGCGAGATGATGCGCGGCAGGGGGTCGAAGCGGCTCAGGTCGGGATTGGCCCGCAGCAGCGCCAGGCGCAGCGCCTCGGCCATCGCCGGATTGTCGGTGGTCACCGTACGCCCTCCCCTCACTGGACTCGCAGACGCTTCACGGCGTCCCAGTCGATCTCGATGCCGAGCCCCGGCCCCGTGGGTACCTGGAACATGCCGTTCTTCTGGCGCTCGATGCCGGGCGCTGCCCCGGTGAGCCAGCACTTGAAGGGGCTGCCATCGGTCTCGCATTCCATGGCTTTCACGTTCGGCATGGCTGCGGCGAGATGGATGCTCGCCGTCTCGCAGACGATGCCGGACATGCCGACATGAGGCGCGTAGCGCACGTCGTGGGCGGCGGCGAACTCGGCCATGCGGCGCGTCTCGGAAATGCCCCCCGCGCGTGCCACGTCGGGCTGCAGGAAGGACAGCGTCCGGCTCTGGACCAGACGCATCGCCTGGTCGAGCGTGTAGTTGCTCTCGCCGGCCGCGAGCGGTGTGTCGCAGCGCTTGCGCAACTCCACATAGCCGTCCTCGTCCTCGGGGCGCAGCGGCTCCTCGAACCAGAAGTATCCGTTTGCCGTCAGCGCGCGGCCAACCTCGACGGCTTCCTCGAGCGCATAGGCCCAGTTCGCGTCGACGCAGAGATCGACCGAGTCACCGGCGCGCCTGCGCAGAAGCGCGATGCGCCGGCAGGCGTCCTTCACGGAGTGGGCCATCTTCACCTTGATGCGCGGGAAGCCGGCCTCGAGATAGCGCTCGAGTTCAGCCTCCATGGCCGCGTCGCTGCCCCAGTTCACGGACGCCGCATAGACAGGCACCTCGCTGCGGCCCATGCCGCCGAGGAGGCGGTGGACCGGCATGTTCGCGACCTTGCCGAGGATGTCCCACAGCGCGATGTCGACGCCCGCAATGGCCTCGAACAGCATGCCGCCGGACCGCCCGGAGAGAGCGCGTCGCATGTCCTGCCAAAGCGCAGCGATGGCGGTGGGGTTCCGGCCGACGAGGCGAGGCTTCAGCGAGGTCTCGATCAGCTCGGCATAGGCCTTGGGCGAGAAGCGGGCGAGCGCTTCGCCCACGCCGACGATGCCGGCGTCCGTGCGCACCTCGACCAGGCAGATCGAGACGTCGGTGTAGGCGCCCCAGGAGGTCACCGTGGGCTTGGCCAAAGTCTGGGAGAGCGGATGGGCGATGACGTCCGTGATGCGGATGTCGGCGCCTGCTGGTGCCGGCTCTGTCACGTCCAGGCCTCCCTCTCCTGCCCCCGCGCTGCGGCGATGCGAGGCCTCAAGGACTAGCCGGAAACAGCAACGGTTGGCAACTGAGAAACTTAGTTGCTAGGTTGTGGGCAGCTGTGCCATCTTCGGGTCGCTCGCCCTGGAGCCGGAGCCCCGATGTCCGCCGAACCCGCCCGCAAGTCCGTGTTTGCAGCGCAGCCGGCAATCCCCTCGCGGCTTGCCGACACGGTGTCGGACGCCATCGCGGCGGCGCTCTTCGACGGGCGCATCGCGCCGGGAGAGGCCCTGCCTTCAGAGGGCGAGATCGCCCGGGAGTTCGGGGTCTCCAAGCCCATCGCCCGCGAGGCGTTGCGCCAGCTGACCTCGGCCGGGCTCATCTTCACGCAACAGGGCAAGGTGGCCCGCGCCAAGGCGCTGAACGGCGACGCGCTGGAAAAGATCTACGGCTACGCGGTGCGCTCCAGCCTGACGCGGCTGCGCGAGGCCAACGAGATGCGCCGGGTGATCGAGACAGGCATCGCGCGGCTCGCTGCCCAGAGGCGCGAGAAGGCCGGGCTCGCAGCCATGCAGCTCGCGCTCGACGAGATGCGCACGGGGCTCGGCGTCCCCGCCGCCTTCACCGAGGCCGACGTGCTCTTCCACATGGGCCTCGCCATGGCCACCGGCAATTCCATGATCCGTGTTCAGATGGAGGGCATGCGCTCGGTGCAGCGCGAGGTGTCCGAACTCTTCTCGTGCAGAGCCAACCGCACCAGCGCGGACTGGCAGGCGACGATCGACCGGCACGTGGCGCTCTACGAGGCAATCGAGGCGGGCGATGCCGAACGCGCCGAGCGGTGCGTCGCGAAACACTATGCCGCCGCCGACATTGCCTCACTGGAGGTGGCGGGCCGCACGCGCGAGGGCGAGGCCAAGCCATGAACGCGGGGCGCTTCTCGCTCGCCGGTCGGCGGGCCTTCGTGACCGGCGCAAGCTCCGGCATCGGCCGAGCGATCGCGCTCGCCCTTCACGAGCTCGGCGCCAGGGTGGTGATCCACCATTTCGGCGAGGCCCTGGAAGCCGCCGAGACCGCGCGGGCCATCGGCAATGCCCCGGTCCTAGACGCGGATTTCACGAGCGCGGGCGCGGCGCAGGCCCTGGCCGGGGCCGTGCT